>NZ_KV796492.1:123151-137368 GCF_001809205.1 Staphylococcus sp. HMSC069E10
TTTATTCTGTTAATAAAATAAACAACAAATGTCCTAAAATAACTAAGATAATAGTCATTAAAATAATACTGATTGTTGCTATTATTTTTATTGTTCTTCTACTAAAGTCAGTATTAGTATAAATCGAAAAATAGAACATTACCAAGTATCCAACGAACATGCCATACATAGATAATAAAAAATTCCATTCAATATCCATATATCCTCCACGCATTAAAGCATACGTTCCTATAATTATAAAAAATAAAATAAGTTGGTATATAAAAGTTATCATTTATCTATTAGCCTCCTACATTAGTATTATATTTTTAGATTGGTAGCAATCTTTAGATAATGTTCTGAACTAATAGCGGAGATTGGCAACCTAAAGAACAATTAAAAAAGTTATAATACAATAATACTGGAGATGTGATGACATGAGTACAAATAAAAAAATATATTTTCTTTGTTTCATATTATCTTTTATTATTTATATATTTTTACCTACCAACTTTTTTATTACTCGTTTATTCGTTATTTTTCCTTTATTATTCTTAGGTGCATTTTTATTTTCTTCGAACAAAAAAAGTTAGCTACAAGTGTAGTTAACTTTTTTACTATCTCTCAATCTTAAAGAAAGGATAAAAATGGATAATAATTAGTTTTATAGTGACGGAACTTCTGATAATTATCACTTATGTTAACTGCTTATTTAATAATATTAATTGAAATGGTCCAATCAATATTAGAATACATCTATATCTCTATTTTCTTTTAATTAAGTGCTCTTTTTAAAATTATCATAAACGCTGATATAACAATACTTATAGTTAATATTGAATAAGAATTGATCGATACTATAACCTCTAATATTGCATACTATTTACAATTGTTACAAGACCACTTTAAATTGTCTGAATACTATTATTTTAGTTGATTTCATAGTCTTCAGTCGACGTCAATGCTATAAATAGGATTGATTTTTTTATCCAAATTCCTATTTTCCTATTACTTTTTAACCTGTTTATTATTCTATAAATCTCTCTAAATGCTCTAAAAAAGTATCTTAAAATTTCAAATAGTAGTTAGCTATATTTTTTACTTTGCAACAGAACCAGAATAAGTATATATATTTAGGGTATATATAAGTAATAGACATCTAAATAATAAGTAATAGGAGGCTGGTGTAGATGTTCAAAAATATATTATTACCCTATGATTTCGAAAATGATTTTAGTGCTATCCCTGACTATTTAGAAAAAGTCACCGATGAAGATTCAGTTGTTGTAATTTATCACGTTGTAACAGAAAATGATCTTGCAATTAGTGTCAAGTATTATAATAAGCATAAAGAAGATATTATTAGAGAAAAAGAAAAAAAACTCACTCCATTTTTACGTGAATTAGAAAAAAGAGATATTCAATATAAAATAGATGTAGATTTTGGGCATATTAAAGATACAATCTTAGAAAAAATTACTTCTAAAGATATAAATAATGGTGAATTTGATTTAGTAATTATGAGTAATCATAGAGTCGATTTGAATATTAAACATGTTTTAGGAGATGTTACACATAAGATTGCTAAAAGAAGTTCTGTCCCAGTACTAATTGTTAAATAAACATAAGAAGTAAGAAATTTATTAATTCAAAAAGCCTAAATACTCTCTCGATTTGTGAGAAAGTATTTAGGCTTTTTTATTTTTTTAATTTTGGTTTGTGATTTTTTAGATTATTTTTTGATTAGTCGTTCTAAAAAAGATTAGACACGCATTTATGCCGAGAAAATTTATTGAAGTTGAGAAGAACTCTTAACTAAACTTGTAGACGAATGTCGGCATAGTGTGAGCTATTTTACTGAAATTTATTTTGTTAATAAGATCCATGTTAAATGTCCCAGGATAAAAATAATAATAATCGTTAACATAGAACTGATATAGGCTATTATTTTTATTTTTCTTTTACTGAATTCTGAACTTTTATAAACTGAAAAATAAAACATAACGAGAAAACCGAAAAATATCCCACACATGATTATTAGAATATCCCAACTAATATTCATGTAGCCTCTGTGTATTAATCCATAGGTTACTAAAATTAAAAAAAATGAAATAAATTGTCTTATGACAGGTATCATTTACTAGCCTCCAAAATAAAACAATTGGAATAAAGCAACATTGATGTTAGGTAAATAAGTTATAAATAAAATCTGTAAAGTATGTCTCTAAAAATGCTGCGAGTATGTATAAAGGCAAAGCAATTAGAAAATATATTTTAAGTAAATTACTAAAAGCTAATACAAACGAAAAATTCTGTTTTTTATTCTTTCTAAAAAGATTACTTATTTTTCTAATGATTGTTTTATTTAATTTATATAAACCACTGATAACAAAACACATTGCGAATGTTTCAATTATTGCATGTGGTATAGAAGATAAAACCATAAGAAGACCTTTATTAAAATCAAAATGGATTGCGAAACCAAATGCAATTCCTGTAATTATACTTGTGGAAACTATATTTAAAAAATATAGAAATGGTATTGGGATTAAAGAAAAGATAAACATTTGAAATGGGACTCGGATGGCATTATTTAATATATATTGCCATAGTTTATTTAAACCTTGTGCATTATCAAGACTAGAAGGTACTTTATTTGATATATTTTTAAATGTTTCAAATGATGGATTGAATATAATTGATAGAGTGAAACTTAGTAATAAAAGACTTGTTGCTATTATGAATATTTTTAGTGATCTTTTGAAATAATTTTCGTCTTTGATTTTTAACATGATCTACTCCTTTTTCTCTTGTTTTTTAAAACGAGTGAAACGAGTTTCTTCTTATCTTGATTATAAGTTTTCATTTATTCTCATTGACGTACATTTTGTATCTTTATTTAGTCTTACATGCATAAAAAACGGGCAATTTAATTCGTCTATTTTTTTTAGACTTTTATGATAATTTTGTATACCTATACATACTTCAAAGTTAATTTTACAGTATAAATTAACAAAAAAGAGCATTCTTCATGAATTATTTTTTTAATTTTTTTAAAAAGTATAAATGAACATTGTATATTACTACTGCGCTTATTAGCATAATTATTGTATAAAGTATCGTACCTAAAATATCATGGTGTTTGATAAAACATATTTTTTTAACAATGCGGCTACGATAAAGATCATTATACAGTTAATTACATGAAAAGTAGTATTAATGGTTACTTTTTTGTTTTTCTTCATTAAAAAAACTCCTATTTCTCAAATAAGTGATTAGAATAATAAAGTAAAATCGTTAGTTGTTATTTGATTAATCTTATTTGTATTATCTATATTAAAACGAATATTCTCAATTTGTATCTTTATTCTGTTAATAAAATAAACAACAAATATCCTAAAACGATCACAATTATAACAATTTTATTAACACTGCCTATATTACCCTACTCTACTGAATAAAACGCCTTCTGAAGGGTAAATACAAATGTGAAGAAAATTAAATCAACTTTTAAAATAGATAAAGAAGAGCGGAAATGCTCAACCAAAGGAGGACTTCACTATTATGAAATACGTAGTAGTCGGAACATCACATGCAGGCTATGCTGCAATAGAAACATTATTAATATCAGATCCAGAGGCGGAAATCGAAGTATTTGAAAGTGCCGAGACACCTTCATTCTTATCTTGTGGTATTCAAAGTTATTTAGAAGATGTTGCACCATCATTACAATCCTTGCATTATGCAGATGCAGAATCGTTAAAAGAACAAGGCGTGAACTTGCATCTTCAAACAACGGTAACGGATTTAGATACTCAAAATAAAACCGTGACTATTAAAAAAGATGGCAACACTTCAGAAGTCTCTTATGATAAATTATTCTTAAGCCCAGGCGCTGTACCAAACGAACTACCAATCAATGGCATCAACGAGTACAATAATGTCTTATTTATGCGTGGTGAAGAATGGGCCGGCAAAATCAAAGAACGCATGCAACATGCGAAGAAAGCCATTGTAGTCGGCGGCGGTTATATCGGTATCGAAGCAGCCGAAGCCTTTACCAAAGCCGGCATCGATACAACACTTATGGATGACCACGATCGTATTATCAACACTTATTTAGATAAAGAATTTACAGATATTTTAGAGAAAAACATTGCCGAACACGGCTTAAAATTCAAAGGAAATGCGAGCGTTAAAGCCTTGAAAGCAGACGATAACAACAATGTCACAGCCGTAGTCACAGATGACGGCGAATACGAAGCAGATACAGTATTATTTGCTGTCGGCGTTAAACCTGCAACAGAATGGTTAGACGGCAAAGTTGAACTCGGTAAAAAAGGCATTATCAAAATCAACGACCGCTTAGAAACATCAGAAAAAGACGTTTATGCAAGTGGCGACGCAACGCTTATTCCATTTGCGCCTATCAACGAAGACCGCTATATTGCACTTGCAACTAACTCTCGTCGTCAAGGTTACGTAGCAGCACGCAACATGGCAGGCAAAGACATGAAGATGCCACGCGTTTCAGGCACATCTGGTCTTTCTTTATTCGATTACAAATTCGGTCAAACAGGCGTACATGAAACAGAAAAAGACAGTTACGACGGCAACTTAGGAGCAAAATATATCGAAGTACCTGTGCGTCCTAAATTCCGTCAAGACGATACAACAGTTCATCTTAAAATCATGTTCGATGAAGATACACATCGCATTCTGGGCGGACAAATTATGAGTACGGAAGACTTAGTAGAATCTATCAACACACTATCGGTTGCAGTCAATGCAGGCTGGACATTAGAAGAACTCGCATTAGTCGACTTCTTCTTCCAACCAGACTTTAACCGTCCATGGAACTACTTGAACATCCTAGCACAACGCGCACTAGGCGACGATGTCTTCCCTAAAGACAAACAACTCTTCTAAACCCTTACGGACAAAAAAAGGTGCGTCTCTCCTCAGGGAGATGCACCTTTTTAATGAGCTTAATACTATTTCAAAGAGACTCCAACCCTTTGAAAGCATATAAAAGAATCGATAAGTCTGCATACCTACTCATCGATTCTTACTTTATTTAGAGATACATTTCTTTAATGTGGCGAGTTTGATTAACCTTCTTTTCTTTTTCCAATTCTTCACGATTTGCTTGATTTCACTAGTAGCTTTTTTCATTTTTAAATACCTTTATTTTTAAATTTAAGGGGTATTTCAAAGATTTAGAGGTAATTTTATATAAGCTCTTAAAACGCAAATATGAGTCAAATAACTGTATTTTAAGTACACCAACTAAAATTTGAACAAAACCAGTGAATAATTTTTTAGACACTGTCCATTTATATACAAACTTAAAAGTTAGTATGAAAAGTGGTCAACCATGCCGGTTGAGCGCTATCATTCCCACAGAAACAAAAAAGCATAAAAAACGTAAAAAACCTATAACATCAAAGTTTAAGAGTACTTTTTCATCTTTACTAGCCACTCATAGTTTCAAATCATCAAATTAATAAATAAAAATATAGCTATTAATGTTTATTAATTTGGTTTCATTATAAGCAATATTTTCAATAAATGTCTCAACAACAGGCTTAAAATATATATAATATACGAAATAACTTCCTATAAATCACTGATTATGTCAAACAAATTAAAAGGTTTAAACATTGATTTAACAGCGTTTAAGTCTTTTCTTTACTACTGTTTATTCCTCCTTTATATACCATTGATCTGACACTTTATTATCTATTTTTATTAGTTAATATTATATAGATTTATTCTGTTAGTAAAATAAACATTAAATAGCCTAAATGACCAAGATAATAGCCATTAGAATAATACTAATGGTTGGTTTTTGATTCTTCTTTTTATTGAATATAGAACTTTTATAGACTGATAATAAAAAAATTCATTTATGTAAATATTATTTTTTGTTAATTTAAATTTAGAGAAGGAGATGAGGAAAATAAATAAAAAGACTTTCAAAAACACTTTTAAAACAACATTAGTTGTAATTTTGATTTTATTGTATTCTTTATTTTCACTAAGCGACAAATATAGTATTATCTTACTTTGTTTATTAGCTATTATTTTAGGTACAATTATTCATTTTTTAGTAGAATTTATTGGTGACTATTTATATAAAAAATAAAAGGTGGACGCAAATTCGTTCTAAAACTTTATGATCACATTCGTGTATAAAATTTTAATCACTCAAAAATCAACTAAGTATTTTATTAGTTAAATGCTTTAGTTTTTATATTTTTATCTTTTAAAAATGTTTCTACTTCTTTTTGTTTTTTTCCATTTACGTCTTTTTTATATTGTTCATTAATTGAATTTATTTCATCAATATCTTTTATAGATAGATTATCTGAATTAGAATTTTTATTTACTTTTTGTATTTGTGTATTCAATTTTTTTAAGTACTGATTAGCAGTTGTTATATAATCTTTAGTTTTAAACACTCCATCTTTATATCCATTTGGTAAATTAGTGTTTTGAATAAAGTTAGAAAAATTACTATCATTTTTATCATTCATTTCAGTTAATGAATTTAATTTTTTTAACTCATTTTTATTTAAGTTATCTTTATTACTTAAACTTTCAATATTTTCAATTAAAGCATGATTTATATCTAAATATTTTGAAACACTCTTTTTAATTTCTTTTTTACTGATATTTTCATTAATTTTACTAGATGAAAATACTTGTTTAGGTATTGCTGGTAGTTCATTTTTATTAGAAGTTTGATTTTTTGATTTTTCTGTAGAGTTACCACAAGCAGTTAATGAAAAAAATAAAAGAGAAACCATTATTAACACAAAAAATTTCTTTAAATTCATTTAAAATTCTCCTTTTTTAAGCTTTTCTTTATTCTTACCAATCTTTTTCAAGTTGTTTTAAAAATTCTTTTCGATTATATTCTAAATCTTGATCGTACTTTTCACTTTGAACTTCTCTCATATCTCTACTTTTATTTAATCAATTAGGCGTTTTCTCTCGACTTCTCCCTTGTGGCTCCTTGCGGTTAGGTTTTCGGTTTTTCCTAAGAGTATCGTCGCTAACCACAAATGTATCTCGTTCACTCATTCATTCTCACCACGCTTTCTTCGAAAGTTATTACTTAACGTAACCTAAGCATATAAAACATGCAAAGGTTATTTAAGTAATATAGTGGTTTGGAGTACTGGCTTTTCTAGCCACATACATGGTAGTGTCTCCGGCTTGTTGGGGGAACATCTCCAAGTCCCTTAGGATTTTTTCTCACGAAAAAATAGTGGCTAATTGCTAGCCACCATTATAAAATTTTATAAATAAATAATAAAAAATGTAAATTAGATGTTTAAATAGAATATGATTTTTTGTTAAGGTTTAAATATAAAAATATTAGGAGGCTAATCAAGAAGATTACAAAATCAATCAAAATATAGCCAATATTATTTATGATAATCTCGAAAGAAATGATAATGGTGAATTACAAATTATTGATAAAGAATATTTAAAGAATGAACTAAGCAATTCTAGTTTAGATGTTACAGTTAATGATGTTGAGAACTATGTGAATCAATATAATAAAACTATGCAAGGAAAAAATGGTAAAAAAGCGAAAGAAAATTTAGTAGCTTTTAAAAAAGAAGTTGAAAAACAACAAAAAAATAGTACAAGTACGAGTAATAGAGATGCTTGCGATGCTATAACTGTAACTGGTTTTGCTCATACTACAGCTACATCAAGAGCAATGGTAACATTAGGAGTTAGCGGACCTGTTGGCTGGGGAGTCGCAGCAGGAATGGGAGCGTTATATGCTGGAGAATCTATTGCTTGTAATCATGCGTAGGTGAAAAGATGAAAAAATTAATAGATAAATATTTTTTCACTATAAGTCAAGCAACTATCTTATTTATTTTTGCAATTCCAATGACAAACTTAGTGATTAAAAGTCTTTTACTTTATATTTTATTATTTATTATCTTAATTGGAAGTACATTTTTTATTGAACGTGATTTAAGTAAAGAATACTCACTACAGGAAAAAGCAAAAAAAATGTGCTTCACATTGTTACCTATTAATATAGTAGTTGTTCTTATATTCTTTATATTTATACTTTAATATTATAATGAATATATAAGATTAAACTATAGCACATCAAATATTAAAATATTTGATGTGCTATATATTTTGTGGGAGAAAAAATATGAAAAAGAGTAACGTAATTTTAATAATATGTCTTGTTTTTATTTTAGTAGGATGCTCAAAAAGAAAATAATTATTTATGGATACTACAAGTGCCCTTATTGTAAAAAAGTAGAAACTAATATTGTGCTTAAATTACAAAAAGATTATCTTGATAAAGATAAGGCTGATTATAAATTTGTAAATATGGCATTCTTAGGTAAAGATGCAATCAAAGAATCTAGAGCTGGTCATGTAGTTCAAAATATTGCCCCTAACCGTTATTTAGAATTTCAAAAATTAATTTTTTCAAAACAACCTAATCATGAAAATGAATGGTTAACTGAACAATTAATTGACCGACAAATTGATAAACTCAATATTAGTGATAAAAAAGCAAAAAAAATTAAAAAAGACTATAAAACTAAAAATAGTCAATCTTGGAAAGATGCTCAGAAAGATATAAAACTTTATAAAGATAAAAAAGTTAAAGAGGCGCCAACTGTTTATGTAAATGGTAAAAAATTGAAAGATCCTTATAGTTATACAGAATATAAAAAGTATTTGAAGTAATTAATTTAAAAAAGGTAATCATATTGATGAATTTTCAAAAATCGATATTAAAAATATATTAGAAAAAATAGCTGAAATTGAAGAAACACTATATCAAAGAAATGAATAAGTTATACAAAGATACTACCCATAATCATCAGTTATGTTAAACTCTAACAAAAACTAAATTATCAGAAGAATTATCTAGGGTATTAAACATAGGTAAATCAATTTTCTATCGCCAATAGTATAAACATCATCCATATTAATCTGAAGATAGCTACATAATTCTTTAACAGCATAGCCTTTATTTGTATAAGGCGCCATAAACTCTATTAAATATGGTTTGTTTTGAGGTTTCTATGTTTAATCATTTAATTTTTCATTATATAAATCGAATAATTATAAAAAGTCATCATACTTTTTATTTTTTAAAAATATTTGAAAATTTAATAGTAATCCAATTATAAGATCAAATATCATTATCATTATAATCAAGGCAACTATAATCACTGTGACACTCGTTACATAACAAGCTAGTAATCTCCAGATAAAATTGACATTTTCACCAATTCCATAACTTAACATATTACAAAGTAGTAAAAGAATAATAATACCTATACTGTAAATTAAAATTGTCAGTGTATATTTTTTAATAACTCTATTAGGAAACAATAGTTCATCTATTAGGTTCTTTTTCACCAGTATCTCTCGTTCAATTCTATCTTTGTCACAGATTTTGATTTTACTATTTTTTATTTTTTCCTCTAATAAAATAACCTCGAACGATCTGCTAATTTTTAATAAATATGCAGGAAAAGCTAATGTTAAGCATAATGTAATTAATTCATTTACATTGTTCATGTAACTTATAAAATAGATGAAAGTTGCTACTAGTGCTCCTAAAAATATAGTTATATTAAGTTCTACATCAAATATTTTAAAAATATCTGCTCTATTCATCAGTTAATCATCCTTTCAAGGTTTATTAATACTAATAAATTATTAGATATAGGTATATCATATTATTAATTTAAGAAATTGTCTTTTATAATTTTACTTAATAATAAAAAAGTAGAACCATTTAAAATTAATGGTTCTACTTTTTAACTATTACTAATTTTAAAAATAAACTAATCTACAATATCTAAAAATATATGTTTAGTACTATTTTTGTTTAGTTATATCAAGTGATTTGGGAATTAACAAATAGACAACTATTGAAATGATAATCATGATAATCCCACCTACTAAAGCAGTTGCTACAAAAGCATCATTAAATGATGTTACAGCCTCGTTTGCAAGCTGTTTTATCCCCGTAGCTTTAGCTACTTCGACAGCGCCCACTACAGATTCTTCAGCTACATGAGCTAAATCTCCAACTATACCTTTTGATGAAAAAGATGAAATATCTAAAAATACACGATAAAGCATAGAAGATAGGCTACCAAGTACTGCTACACCAAAAACATTTCCAAGGTCATACATAGACTCTTCAACAGCAGCTGCATTACCTGCTTTTGATGTAGGTGTTTCTAACATTATTAGAGCAGATGCAACTGCTAGTGAAGCCATACCAGCTCCAACTAAAATTAATGCTAAAGCCATTGTAGAATATGATAATGGATGACCAAAGAAATACATAATAAACATGCCAATGGCTGCAATTCCAATTCCGGAAGGTAACACTATTTTCGGTCCAAATCGCGCCACTAATCCGGGTGCAATTGGTGCAAACACCATATCTCCTATTGCCATAGGTAATAGGTATAAGCCAGCTTTAAAAGGAGAAAGTTCTTCCACAACCTGTAACCATTGTGAAGCTAATAACAAAACAGATGCCATTGCAAACATTGTCATAAATGCAGCAATTGTACCAGCTGAAAATGATCTCTTTTTAAAAAGTCTTACGTCTAACATTGGATCAGAACTTGATAAATTACGTTTAACAAATATCACTATCATGGTAATTGCTAATACTATTACAACCCATGGAATAATATCTGCTAGTCCTTCTTTTGAAAATTCTTTGATACTCCATACCAGTCCAATCATGCCTGCAATTGATAAAATTGTAGAAGGAATATCCCACGAGTGAGACTTTTCTTTTGATAACTTAGACTCTGGTAATAAAAATAAACCTGCTACAACTGCTATTATCGCAAACGGTACATTAATTAAAAATGCCGAGTGCCATGAAAATTGCTCAAGTAAAGCTCCTCCGATAATTGGTCCAAAAACAGCACCTATCGATGAAGCGATTGACCATACAGCTAATGCAGTGGCCCTTTCTTTAGGGTTTTCAAAAATTACTCTTATCATTGAAAGAGTAGTTGGCATTATTAAAGCACCTGCAATACCAAGTAAAAATCGAATAGCTATTACGAACTCTGCACTTTCTGCGAAAAATATAGCTAATGAAACGAGGCCAAATAAAGCAAATCCAGTTAATAATGCTTTTTTTCTTCCCCATTTATCAGCAAAGGCACTCAATGGAATTATAAAGCCAGCTAAAACAAGAGAGTATATATCAACTATCCATAACTGTTGGGTACCAGAAGGCTCTAACTCTCTTACTAATTCCGGTAAAGCCATAATTAATATTGTCATATCCATTGTAACAACAAACAAACTAACAGCTAATACTACTAGTGCAGTCCATCTTTTTTTTGATGTCATCATATCAGTAGTTTTTGTAAAAAATGAAATCATTTAAGTTCCCTCCAATCCTTATAGACCGTGCGATCGGTCTATAAGGATTGTAATCTATTTTTTTACATATTACAACAAAAAATCTTGCGAAATTTAAATGGCTGTATTGTGTTATACAATTATTCTTTGAATTTTTTGTGCTATCATTGATAGTACTTAATACTCATTAAAGGCGTGATGAACTTGAAAGATAAAATACTAGGTGTCGCAAAGGAATTATTTATAAAAAATGGATATAATGCCACTACTACTGGAGAAATTGTTAAATTATCAGAAAGTAGTAAAGGGAATCTTTATTATCACTTTAAAACAAAAGAAAATCTATTTTTAGAAATTTTAAATATAGAAGAATCTAAATGGCAAGAACAGTGGAAAAAGGAACAAATCAAATGTAAAACTAATAGAGAAAAATTTTATTTATATAATGAACTATCTTTAACAACCGAATACTATTATCCACTTCAAAACGCAATAATTGAATTTTGCACTGAATATTATAAAACTAATAGCATTAATGAAAAAATGAATAAATTAGAAAACAAATATATAGATGCTTATCATGTAATTTTTAAGGAGGGTAATTTAAATGGCGAATGGTGTATTAATGATGTTAATGCTGTTAGTAAAATAGCAGCAAACGCTGTTAATGGAATTGTTACCTTTACACATGAACAAAATATTAATGAAAGAATTAAACTTATGAACAAGTTCTCTCAAATTTTTTTAAATGGACTTAGTAAATAATTATATATATATTCTTGAAATACCAATAAATATTATTTCTAAATTACGTTCGTTTTTAAGACAAAATTTCAATAGTACTACACAAAAGGAGAGTGCGAATTCGCACTCTCTTTTCTTGTCTTATTATTAGAATCTCATAATAGATGAATAACATATAATTTAGGACGCTGTGAGAAGATCTCATTTGCATTAACAATCCATTTATCAAGATAATCCCTTACCATTTTTAATTCTATAAACTGTCTGTCTTGTGATATTAACCTCTTTCGCAATCTTACTAATTGCTTTGCCTTCTTCTAACATTTCAACAACACGATGGTAGATAATACGTTTTTGAGGATCTTTAGCATTAGGTGAATATAGTAAAGGGCGTCCTTTATACACACCTTTTTCTTTCGCAACTTGAATACCTTGTGCTTGTCTACGTTTACTTTCATTTCGTTCTTGTTCTGAAACCATTGCTAAGATTTGAACGATTAAATCTTTCATAAATTTATCTAATAGTGGATTACCAATCACTTCATTCATCATAGGTAAACTAGTAATCATCAATTGAACTTCTTTATCCTTTAAATAATTAACTGTGTTAATCACTTCATCATAATTACGACCTAAGCGATCAATCGATTCTACTACAAATCTATCGCCCATTCTCACAAAGTTAAGTGCTTCTTGAAATACGGGTCTATTTTCTACTGACTTTCCCGATTGTTTCTCTGTAAATATTTTCTCTACGCCAAATGTTTTCAAATTATCTAGCTGTCTCTCTAAATTCTGATCTACCGAAGATACTCTTGCATAACCTATAATCATTCATTTTCACTCCACAATTAATATACACCCTAATCATACGTTTAAGTTATTATAAATTCAATAACTCTCTTTGTATGATTAGGGTGTACCCTAAATTATATTGTTCCATAGTTAATAGAAATATTGAAATTTACTATAATTAAACTGTCAAGGTAAGTAGGAATATGCATTGTAAAGCTTGATATGTCAGTAATAATAAAGAAGAATAGGCCTAGTAAGAAAAAGGCTGATCTTTTTTTGACCGTAGTAATATGGAATGCCTTCAATGTGTTGTGTTTGTTTGTGAGAATCTATATCAATTTTTTAATATACTTATAGTCTAACTATAAAAGTACTTAGCAACAATAAATGTCACAGTTGATAAACAAATAGATACAATAATGACAGCTATTAATGGTTTGAAAGCACGAGCTTTTAAGTCTTTAAATAAAACATTTAACCCTAATGCAACCATTGCCATCAATAAGCATATAGTAGTGATATTATCTATAATTTGCATAACCATGTGTGGCAAGGATACATAAGTATGGAATAATGCCATCATGACAAAACCAAGTAAAAAGTAAGGTACATCAATACGCTTTTTTTCATTCTCACTATGCGATTTTTTTCTCATAATTAAAATTAAAATAATACTCAGAGGTATTAATAAAAACACACGTCCCAGTTTTTCTAACAGTCCCATACTCAAAGCCTCTTGGTCTGAGAAGTCTGAAGCAAGAATTACATGTGCAATTTCATGTAAACTTGTACCTGACCAGACCCCAAATACTTCAGGAGATATTGTAAAAATAGAATATATTACAGTATATGCAAGCGAAAATATAGTACCAATAAGTGCGACAATACCAATACTAATCGCAGAATCTTTTTCTCTAGATTTTAATATTGGAGATACTGCTGCAATAGCTGCCGCGCCACACACCCCAGTGCCAATACCTAATAATAGGATGAGGTTTTTATCTCCTTTAATATATTTATTTAGTAACAACATTAATCCGATACTAAAAAGGATGACTCCAATATCGATTAATAACAAATCGCTACCCTTTCCAATTACATCATAAATATTTAACTTTAATCCATATAATATAATAGCTAATTTCAGTAACCGTTTAGACGAAAATGCGATTCCTGAACGATATGCTTCAGGATAACCCTTAAAATGTCTATATAAAATCGCAATCAGTATAGCAATTGTTAAAGCACCTATCTGGTTCTGTTGCAAAGTAAAAAATATAGCTA
>NZ_KV796493.1:0-278 GCF_001809205.1 Staphylococcus sp. HMSC069E10
ATTTATGGATTTATTTATATCATTCTGAAAATGATGTCTACACGTCCTACATTAGACCTTGTCATCGATGTGTAAAACAAGGTTTTAATTAAAAAATCTCATCTGAACTCTCGCATGACAATACACTCTGACCAAGGTTAGCATTATCAACACAAGTCATATATTACTATTCTTAAAGAAAATAACGCATTTCAAAGTAGGTCTAGAAAAGCAAATTGTCTAGATCATTATTTAAAGAAGCCAGTAAATGAATTCATAATAAACTCATTTACTGGCTA
>NZ_KV796494.1:0-303 GCF_001809205.1 Staphylococcus sp. HMSC069E10
TGAAGTAAACTAATCGCTTCAGTAAGTTTTGGTAAGACTGCTTTCACTTTGTCTAATGCTTCTTTCACTTCTGCTGGTGTTGCTTTTTCTTTATTTAACACTTCTTGTGCTTTCGTCTTAGCTTCTTCAATTTCACTTTGTATTCTTCCTAGAGCTTCATTATAAGCAGTGATACTTGCTGGTTTTTTACCTTCGGTAATGCCACGTTGATCTAATTCTGGAAGTTTATGTTGTAATTCTGTTTTATCTGCTCTTAAATCATCTTTCGCTTGATTTAATGCTGTTAATGCTTTTTCTACTTTT
>NZ_KV796495.1:0-73163 GCF_001809205.1 Staphylococcus sp. HMSC069E10
ATATTGTCATTCAGTTTTCAATGTTCATTTCTTCAACACAAGAATTAATTATACTCGCTATCGATATGAAAGTCAACAACTTTTTTAAATTAATTTTTTTGTGTGTTTAATGTTCGTTGATTTGTTTCGCTCAACAAATAAATACTATACAGGGTTTCTCCCAAATGTACAATGGTAAAAATTACACTACAAAGAGCGAAAGATAGAGACTAACCCACAAAACACGAACATTATATAAAATAATTTGTTAATAGTTAATATTAAAGTTGTTTTCTTTCAGTTTATAACTTTTTTTACATTACTTTTATCTCATAAAACAAACTTTTAAAAATTTACATTTTTTAAAATAATTTTAAAAAAAGCTATTTACAGTGTGATTTAGTATTGTTGAAGGCGGAATATCCTCGCTATTCAATACTCATCTACTATAAATAGCACATAAAAATTTACATTTCGGTTCTACCAGCAATTGCTTTAGAAAGCGTTACTTCATCAGCATACTCTAAATCGCCACCAACTGATAATCCTTGTGCAAGACGTGTTACTTTTATTCCAATAGGTTTTACAAGTCTTGAAATATACATGGCGGTCGATTCACCTTCTAAGTTTGGATTCATAGCTAATATAAGTTCTTTAACTTCTTCATCTTTTAATCTATCAATAAGTGTGGGTATATTGATATCTTCAGGTCCTATACCATCCATTGGAGAGATAGATCCATGTAATACATGATAAAGGCCTTTATACTCTCTCATTTTTTCCATTGCAATAACATCTTTATCATCTTCAACCACACAAATAATTGAACGATCCCTTTGTTTATCTTCACAAATGTAACACGGATCTTTTTCAGTAATATGACCGCAAATACTACAATAGGTAAGTTCTCGCTTAACATCTACTAAGGCTTTAGCAAATTTTACGACATCGTCTTCTTTCATGTCTAATGTATAAAAAGCCAGACGTTGAGCCGTCTTGGGACCAATGCCTGGCAGTTTCATAAAACTATCTATAAGTTTTGAAATCGGTTCAGGATAATGCATACTTAACCTACATTCCTGGAATATTTAAGCCTTGAGTATGTTTACCTAATCGTTCTTGCGTTAAATTATCTGCTTTATTCATTGCTTCATTTGTTGCAGCTAAAACTAAATCTTGTAACATTTCGATATCATCTGGATCTACTGCTTCTTCTTTAATTTCTACATCTACAACTTCTTTATGACCAGTTACAGTTACGGCAACCATACCGCCACCAGCTGTTCCTACAATACGTTCGTCTTTAAGTTTTTCTTGTTCTTGTGCCATTTTCTTTTGCATTTTTTGCATTTGCTTCATCATTTGTTGCATATTTCCGCCACCGCGCATCATTCATTTCCTCCTTAAATTTTCACATTAATTTTATTATAATTTATATTTCATTATACATACGTTTATATTTATTGTCATGTATGACTCATTCAACTTACCTTATAAACAAACTGATATATTTTATTATTCATCTATAATATTCACAGTATCTTCACCAAATAAATCTCTCGCTTTTTGAGCAATATCAGACGTTTCCTCTTTAGTATTATCTTTTGTACTTTCAGAAGAATGATGATCATTTTGTTTTCTATGATTAATATACTCGCTTCTCACTCTCATCCATTGATCTGAAGGGACACCTACTACTTCAACGTTTTTATCAATGATATTACAAACGACGTTTTCAATGTTTTTCCTTTTTTCTTCATCTTTATTAACAATTTCACAATGTATTTCTTCATCAAATTGAATTAATACACGTTTTCTACTTGCTGCTACTGGAATTGAGTTTTGCAATAAGCTGACTAAAGATTTTTTATCATTACTTTTAGCATAATCAATTACTTCTTGCCAATGTTCTTTAAGTAGTTGAATATCTTCTTTATTTGCTTCATCTAACACTTTAGCTATCTGCGTCATAGAAAATGCCGCTTTACTTTGACGTTTATTTCTAGAATGTGTGTTTGTTTGTGTGTGCTTTTTATTACTCTGTGAAATACCTTGTGCTTTTAAAGTTTTTAACTCATTTTCAAGTTGTTCCATTCTTTGTAATAACACTTCATTATTAGGTTCTGTAGCAACAGGCGTTGTTGCTACATTTTCTACTTTCGTAGGATTTGTTTTCACCATTTCAGCTAATTTAACTAATAACACTTCAAAGTGTACATTCTGATTCACACTAAATCTAATAGAAACGAGCGTATCATTTATAATATCTATCATATGATATAACGTTTCTAAATCAAATTGAGTTAAGGCATCGTAACTTGTTTGTTCATTGATTGTTTTATTCATAATCGTATCTCTTACGAAATAAATCATATCATTAATAAGTCTATTTACTTCTTTACCTTCAGATACAAAGTGATGATAACGAGAAAATGCTTCTTTTACATTTCCATTAACGATATCGTTAAATAATTCATTAAGCGATGCTTCATCTACACTACCCGTTACGTCTAATACATCTTGTAAGGTAAGATGCTCATCTCCAAAAGCAATTGCTTGGTCCATAATGCTTAATGCATCACGCATACCACCTTCTGATGCTTTAGCAATAAATTCTAATGCCGCTTCCTCATAATCTAGTGATTGTTCTTGTGCAACAAAACGTAATCGTTCGACAATTTGTTCGGTACTAATCGCTTTAAAATCAAAACGTTGTGCACGTGAAATAATCGTAGGTGGTATTTTATGCGGTTCTGTTGTTGCTAAAATAAAAATAGCGTGTGCTGGAGGTTCTTCTAATGTTTTTAATAAAGCATTAAAAGCACCTGTTGTAAGCATATGAACTTCATCTATAATATAAACCTTATATTTTGATTCACTAGGTGCGTATTTAACTTTATCTCTAATATTTCTAATTTCATCAACACCGTTATTACTAGCAGCATCAATTTCAATAACGTCACCATTTGTTCCTTGTGTAATGCCTTTACATACTGCACACTCATTACAAGGTTCACCATCATGGGGATTTAAACAGTTAATAGCTTTAGCAAACACTTTAGCTATACTTGTTTTACCAGTTCCTCTTGGGCCACTAAAAATATATGCATGAGATTGCTTTCCTTTTGAAATAGCATTTCTCAATGTTTTAGTGACATGTTCTTGACCTACAACATCATTAAAACTTTGAGGTCTAAACATTCGATATAAAGCTTGATAATTCACAGTCGCACCTCCAATACAATTACTTATCAATTATATCATGCAATATCTTTGATATATTAATTTTTTATACTTCTATGATATTGGTTGTAGTTTCCCATGTGGATATTCACTTAATTGATCCCACAAGAATTTCACATAAAGAGACTTATCATCATTTTTCGATATAATATGATGTTGTGCCGCTGATGCATAACCTAACGCTGTAAAATACTCAGGACAATCATCTACAATAATAGCAGTATAATGATGAGCTTTCGCACGCTCTTCTACAGCTTGCACTAAAGCTTTTCCTATACCTTGGTTTCGATAAGATGTTGCTACAATCAAAGAAGATAATTGTAATACTTTAAATGTATCTTCATTATCAATGAGATTCACTTCATTTAGCATGATGTGCCCTATAATGTCCCCATCTTCTTTTTTCGCAATAACTTCTAATTTATAATTATATGTAGGTTGTTTTCTTAAATTAGAAATTATTTTACTATGTGATTTACCATCTAAACCTTTGTTATTAGTATAATGTTTTTCAAGTTTTTCTAAAGTCTCGATATAATCCATTTCAGTTAAAGTACTTAAATAAACTTGCATAACTTCCCCCTATAATTAACATGTTCCTAATCATATTTCTATTAAATAAATTGAGTAAATGTATCAATGTATACATCCATAACCCTCATTATAAAAATAATTTAGGGTGTTTGTTTTTCTCAACATGCCTATTTTGAATATCTGTATATAAGTATGATGTTTATAGTTGTTCGATGACAACTTATTTAAATGATTTAAGAATCTTTATCTGTATTCTAAGTTCTTCTATAGTTTATATAAAAAAGGAGTGACTTTAAATTAAAGTCACTCGTAAAGTATATCTATTTATAGAAATGATTAATTTTAAATTAAATAACCGTGCACCTTCGAATCGAGTGTACATCATAAACGTTACCGAAGTCGATAGCTAAATCTCGGCTACCCTACGGCACATATGAGTGTCCACTTAATGCTGCTTCCGTCAGGACCTGACATGATTCATGGGTTCATATTGCATAGGACCGAAATCTTCAAACACCTCGTGCTTCGGGCAGACTTCACAAAAGTACACCCTCAACGAAGGATTTAAGTCTCGCATAAAGCGGATTTCGAGTACAGGGAACCGCTACCTCCCCACCTAGCACGGTAAGTTTTATAATACTATAAAACGTATTAACGTTGCAAGTAAAATAGTATATTTATTTATAAATCATTCAAGTTAAAAACCAATTCAAAAATATTACTATTTATTTTGTCGACGAGAAAATTCATTAAACTTAAACTCTGTCGCTAGATGCTTTGAAACATTATATTGAAATCGCGTCGTATCTTTAAGAAAAACGGTACTTCTTACTGTCGCTGTATATGGATGGTGCACTTTACCAAACACTTGATATTCAAAATCCTTAAATGGTTCAAATGTAATTGATTTATTAGAATAGCTAATATCTAAATGAAGTTCTTTTTCTAAATAATCATAAATAGACTTTCTAGCTATTTCATTAGATATTTTAGGAACTAATGATGTTAGAAAATAATCTTCATCTAATATTTTAACTTTTCCATTTACACTTCTACTTCTTACTACATGACATAATAAGTCGTTATTTCTTAGACCCAATTGTTCTTTCACTAAAGGAACATCAGACGCCTTTATTATTTCATTTACAAGGACATATGTTTCATGATTTAAGTTTAACTTTTCTTTAACTTCTTTAAAGCTAATTAAATCTGAAAAAGGAAATTCAGTGATATCTTGTTGAATAACAATCGATCCTTTTCCTTTAATTTTTTGAATCATCCCATCATTTGCAAGTAATTCAAGTGCTTTTCTTACCGTTTCTCGAGATGAGTGATATGTTTCTACAAGTTCACGTTCTGACGGTAGTTGTTCACCGTATAAGTATATTCCCTCAGAAATATCTTTTTTTAACTTTTCATAAATTACTGCAAATTTTTGTTGAACCATTTTTATTTTTTCACCCTATCACTTAATATGACTTACTAATTACTATCGCACCATATGATGAAATCTTATTATCAAAAATTGTACCACTCTGAATAATAATATCTCCTACTATATCAAGATCATCTGGAATCCTAACAGCTTCATTTGAAAAGTTAGCAATAATTAACCAAGAATCATTTTTATAGTTGCGACGATAAATAAACAATTGTGGATGATCCATATACAATGGTTCAATATCTCCATAAGTAATAATATCATGATGATGACGTAACTTAATAAGTTGACGATATACATGTAAAACTGAATCTTTATTACTTATAGCATCTTCAACATTAATCGTATCTATATTCTTAGGTAAATCTATCCATGGCGTACCAGATGTAAATCCTGCATTTTCATTTTGATTCCATTGTATAGGAGTACGCGAATTATCACGCGATTTTTGGGATAAAATGGTCAAAATTTCTTCTTCTGGTATCCCTTCTTCTTTTAGATGTGTATACGCATTAAGAGATTCTACATCTCTATATTTTTGTATTGATGTATAATGAGGGTCAGTCATGCCAATTTCTTCACCTTGATAAATATAGGGTGTCCCTTGTAACATATGCAACACAATAGCTAACATTTTTGCGCTTGCTTGACGATTCAATTCATTTGTGTCATCGCCAAATCGTGATACTACTCTTGGTTGGTCATGATTACACCAAAAAATAGCATTCCATCCACCACCATTATGGATACCTACTTGCCATTCCATTAAAATTTTCTTCAATTTAAGAAAATCATATTTTTCATTTGTCCACTTTTCACCATCTTTATAATCCACTTTTAAATGATGAAAATTAAATACACTATTCAATTCTTGACGCTCAGGACGTGTATATTTAATACAATTGTCAATCGTTGTTGAAGACATCTCACCTACTGTCATCATATTTCTATTTCCAAAAGTATGACGGTTGAGTTCATGTAAATATTGGTGAACGCGGGGGCCATCAGTGTAAAATTCTTTTCCGATGGCTTCTGAATTTTTAAATTCATCTTTAGAAATAAGGTTTATTACATCAAAACGGAAACCATCAACGCCAAATTGAATCCAATAATTTACCATTTCATAAAGTGCTTGTCTTACTTTTTCATTATCCCAATTCAAATCAGCTTGTGTCACATCAAATAAGTGTAGATAGTATTCATCAGATTTCTCATCATATTCCCAAGCATTTCCACCAAATTTAGATTGCCAATTTGTTGGTGGTCCATCTGCTGATGATTTGAAAAAATAAAAATCTCGATAAGGATTATCTTTTGAATGAATTGCTTCCTTAAACCAATGATGTTCCGTAGAAGTATGATTAATTACAATGTCTAGCATAACTTTTAAGTCTCGACGATGTGCTTCATAAATCAATTTTTTAAAATCATCTAATGTTCCAAACTCTTCATTAATTTTAAAATAATCGCTGATATCGTAACCATTATCATTCATTGGAGATTCATAAATAGGTGTAAGCCAAATATAGTCCACGCCTAAATACTTTATGTAATCTAATTTTTCAATAATACCATTCAAATCTCCTTTGCCGTCTCCAGTCGTATCATTAAAAGATTTAGGGTAAATTTGATACACTACTGATTTTCGCCAATCGTTTTGAATCATATTAATACCACCTTTATCTAAAAATATATTTTTCAAAATAATTAATTATTCACATCTTATAATGAAAGTTCATAACCCTCATTTTATATCATTGGGATTTTCTACCATTTCTTTAGCTTTAATTTTAGTGAATTTAGAAAAAATCACCGTTAATACTGCTGGCAAAATCATTGCTAATAGGATAACAAGTATATAAATATACCAATATTTACTTTGGATTGAAATAAAAGCTGGAACGCCTCCTACCCCTACATTACCAAGTACTCGATTTGCTCCAATGACTGCTCCTAAAACACCCGATGTACAAATAGCAGCAAAAAACGGTACTTTTAAAGGTAAATTCACTCCAAACATAGCTGGTTCAGTGACACCTAAGAAAGCAGAAACGCCAGATGTTAATGCTAATCCTTCTTCTTTTGCCATTTTTCGACGTTTATAAATTAACCATGCACCAAATGCAGCTGATCCTTGACAAATATTAGAAATGGCTACAATTGGCCATAAATAAGTTCCCTTTAAAGAACTGCCCATCAATTGAAAATCCACTGCTAAGAACATATGGTGTAACCCAGTAATAACAAGTGGTGCATAGAAGAAACCATAAATTGCGCCACCTAACCAACCCGCATGTTCAAAAATAAATTGTATAGCACCTGTAATCGCTGTTCCGATACCTAATGCTATAGGCCCAATAATAATAAATGATAGGAATCCTGTAATTAATAATGCTACAGGCCCTACTACAAGCATCTTAATTGAATCATGCACGACTTTATTAAGTGCTTTTTCAATTAAAGAAAGTACATAAGCCGCAATAAGTACCGGAAGGACTTGCCCTTGGTAGTTTAATTGTTTAATTTCTAAACCAAATAAATTCCATGTAGGAATATGACCCTTAGCTATATCATATTGTGAAACGAGTTGAGGATGCATTAATATCAATCCCAACACTAATCCTAAAATTGGACTACCTCCAAAGACTTTCATACTACTCCAACCAATTAAAGCTGGTAAAAAGATAAATGCTGTACTAGCTATGACGTTAATAATATTAGAAATATCACCTAATTGATGATGTTGTTCCACTAAGGCCTTAGGACCAAATAAATTTTCCATAGTTAAAAGATTATTAATCCCCATAAGTAAACCAGCTGTTACTAGTGCTGGCAAAATTGGAATAAAAATATCTCCTAATAATTTTACTAATCGTTGTAATGGATTGCCTTTTTTTGCAGCGGCAGTTTTTGCTTCATCTTTAGATGCAGTTTCTACACCGGTTTCATTTACAAACTGTTTATACACTTCATCTACTGTACCAGGACCAATAACAATTTGATATTGATTGTCAGCTTTAAATTGGCCTTTAACAAGCGTATTATTAGATAAAGCTTCCTTATCTACTTTATTATCATCTTTCAAAACTAATCGTAATCGCGTTACACAATGAGTAGCAGTATCTACGTTTTCTTTTCCACCTATTGCTTGAACAATATCTTGTACATCTTTTCTTTTTACGCCCACGATGTCCACTCCTTTGTTTCTAACTTAAACAAAGTATAACTTGTCTAGACAAGTTATGTAAAGGCTTTCATTAAATGATTTGATTTTTTAAAAATTTAGTACATAAAAATAAGCACTCAGTAAGTTACTGAGTGCTTATCTTCTTTATATTGATTAGTCTTGGATTTTAATGATAATGGCGGAGGAAGAGGGATTCGAACCCCCGCGGCCCGTTAAGGCCCTGTCGGTTTTCAAGACCGATCCCTTCAGCCGGACTTGGGTATTCCTCCACTGAACACAATAACCATCATATAATATTATTCATTGGAAGTCAATATTTTTATGTTATTATGCTAAAACTTTTTGTTTGAGATATTGATCTACTGATTTAGCTACAGCTCGTCCTTCTTTAATTGCCCACACGACTAAACTTTGTCCACGACGTGCATCTCCTGCAGCAAATACTTTTTCTTGATTTGTACGATAATCCTGCTCATTTGCTACAATTTTATTTTGTTTAGTTTTAATATCAAATGATCGTGGTACTGTTGTTTCAGTTCCTTCAAATCCGATTGATAATAATACTAAATCTGCTGGCCAGTGTCTTTCTGTACCATCAACCACTACCATACCTTCAGGTGTTTCTTCTAAAATTTGGGTATAAACACCGCGAATATTACCCATCGTATCTACATCATATCGCATAGTTTGAACGCCATATGCACGAGGCTCTCTTCCAAATCGTGCTTCATATTCTTTATGAGCATAATCCATTTTAAATACAGGTAATGCTAAAGGCCAAGACGTGTTACTTTCAAATGTAATTTCTTCTGGTGCTTTTGTATACTTGTTAAACTGTACAATAGATTTACAATTTTCGCGTAAAGCAGTTGCTACGCAGTCTGCTCCAGTATCCCCTGCTCCTATAACAATTACATTTTTATCTTTAGCCGTAATTGAAGCTTCTTCAATCTCACCATTTAGAACTTGCATTTGCTCGGTAAGGTAATCCATAGCAAAATGAATACCTTGTCCCATTCTACCTTCTAAAGGCAAGTCACGTGCTTTTTGAGCACCAGTACATAATATAATCGCATCAAATTGTTCTTCTAATTCATCACGTGTTATATCTACACCGATATTAGTATTTGTCTTGAAAGTAATACCTGCCTCACGCATGATTTCAATTCTACGTCGAACCACAGTTTTGTCTAACTTCATATTTGGAATACCATACATTAATAAACCACCTGGCTCAGCTGCTCTTTCAAAGACAGTAACTTGATAGCCTAAATGATTTAATTCTTCCGCAGCTGCTAATCCCGCAGGACCGCTTCCAACAATTGCCACGCTCTGATTTTTGTGTTCTTTTGGATATTTTGGTTTTACCCATCCATTGTCATAAGCTTCATCAATAATCGTGCGTTCGATACCTTTAATTGCTACAGAATCACGATTAATTTTCATAACACATGATTGCTCGCATGGTGCAGGACAAATACGTCCTGTAAATTCAGGAAAATTATTCGTCTCACTTAGACGTTCGTATGCTTCTTTAAAGTCTTGATGATAAACTAAATCATTCCATTCAGGTATATAATTTCCTATTGGACAACCAATTGTTTCTCGTCCGAAAGGAAGTCCAGTTTGACAAAATGGCGTTCCACAATCCATACATCTTGCCCCTTGAATAGAGGCTTCTTCTCTAGAAAATCGTTGTTGGAACGCTTCGTGTCCTTCTAAACGTTCAATGAGTGACAATTCTGCTAATGATTGTTTCTCATATTTCATAAACCCTTTAAACTCACCCATAACTTTTCCTTCCTTTCTTTAATAAATCACAGCTGGTTGCAAGTCTTTTTCAATCGATGTGCGATGATCATAAAATGCAGCTAATTTTGCTTCGTTATCTTCTGATAAATGACGATGTTGTAACTCGATTTTTTGCATCATTAATTCATAATCTTTTGGAATTACTTTTATGACATGTTCAGTGACATTCTCAAATTGATTTAAGATATCTTTAGCTTTTGTACTTTCTGTATAACGATAATGTTCTTCTAACATTGATTTAAGTAACTGCTTTTCTTCATCATGTTGCACGCGTTTAAATGCTAATGTTGGAAGTTGGTTCGCTTTTTTAAATGCTTCGATATCACTTGGGAAGATATAACATACTCCACCACTCATACCTTGGCCAAAGTTTTTGCCAACATCACCAAGTATAACAACATGTCCACCTGTCATATATTCCAAACCATGATCTCCAATTCCTTCAACAACTACATCAACACCACTATTACGAATACAGAAACGTTCTCCAGCACTACCATTAATATAGGCTTTACCACTAGAGGCTCCATAGAAGCATACATTACCTGCAATAATTTCATTTTCACGAGCATGCTTTGGTGCTTTCACAACAACTGTTCCACCAGATAACCCTTTTCCTACATAGTCATTAGCATCTCCAGTATGATGTATTAATAGTCCTTTAGGAGCAAATGCACCTAAACTTTGCCCAGCATGGCCCATCGTTTCTGCAATAATCGTTTCTTCAGGTAAACCTTTACTACCATATTGCTTCGTAATATAACTACCCGTAATTACACCAACATTTCGTTGAGTATTATTAATTGTATATTGTCCTTTAAATGTTTCACCATTTTCAATACTTTGTTTTGCCTCTTTATATAAATAATTTAAATCGAACCCAATATCTAAATGATGATTTTGAGCTATTTCTTTTGTGTTCGGTCCATCAACTGCATGAAGTAATTTCTCAATATCAAGTGATGCAGCTTTAGATTTAGGATTAATATGACGAGAACGTTGTAATAAGTCAGTACGTCCTACTAGTTCTTCGACTGTTTTCAAGCCAAGTTCCGCGAGAACTTCTCTTAATTCTTCAGCGACGAAATACATAAAATTGACAACATGATCCGCTTTACCTCTATAAAGCGCACGTAAATCTCTATTTTGCGTTGCTATTCCTACTGGACAAGTATCATTATGACACACTCTCATCATAATACATCCGAGAACAACAAGAGGTGCAGTTGCAAAACCAAATTCTTCTGCTCCTAATGCACACGCTAATGCTACATCTCTACCTGTTAATAACTTACCGTCTGTTTCTAAACGTACACGGCTACGTAAATCATTTAACTTTAATGTTTGATGTGTTTCTGCTAAACCAAGCTCCCATGGTAATCCGGCATGTTGAATACTTGTTTTAGGAGATGCACCCGTACCACCGTCATAACCACTGACTACAATTTTATCTGCAAATGCTTTAGCTACCCCTGAAGCGATCGTTCCTATACCTGTTTTAGATACAAGTTTAACAGCAATATCAGCATCTTTATTTGCATTTTTCAAATCGTGAATCAATTGCGCTAAATCTTCAATTGAATAAATATCATGGTGTGGTGGTGGAGAAATAAGCCCAATACCTGGTGTAGATCCACGTGTTTCAGCAATCCATGGATATACTTTAGTGCCAGGAAGTTGTCCACCTTCACCAGGTTTTGCACCCTGAGCTACTTTAATTTGTAATTCTTTAGCGTGTTGTAAATACTCACTAGTTACACCAAATCGTCCTGATGCAACTTGTTTAATCGCACTTGATAAATAACTGCCATCTTCTTGAATGACATATCGTTTAGGATTTTCTCCTCCTTCACCGCTATTGCTTTTTCCTCCTAATTTATTCATCGCTTTTGCTAAAGTTTGATGTGCTTCCTCAGAAATAGAACCATAGCTCATAGCACCTGTGTTAAAACGTTTTACAATCGATTCTACAGATTCTACTTGCTCAATAGGAATTGATGATTGAGATTTAAATTCTAGTAAATCACGTAAATGGTCGTGTCTATTTTCATGCACAGCATTAGTAAATGTTTTAAATTGCTCGTAATCATTTTCACGACAGGCATGTTGTAATAAATGAATCGTGGTTGGATTAAATACATGATGTTGTCCTTGTTGACGCCATTGGAAGTTACTACCAGAAGCTAGATATTCTTCTTCATTACTTTGACGTTTTCTATTTTCTTCATCAATTTGTTCAATACTTAATCCTGATAATTTAGATTGTGTTCCTGTAAAGTAAGTGTCAATCACATTTTGAGATAAGCCTACTGCTTCAAATATTTGTGCGCCTTGATAACTTTGAACGGTAGAAATACCCATTTTAGCCATAACTTTAATAACGCCTTCTGATAAAACATTTGTATATGTTTCAACATTTTCAGAAATCGAACCTTCAAGATGATGACTATCAGTTAAATGAGCAATCGTTTGTTGTGCTAAGTAGGGAACGACTGCATTAGCACCATATCCAAGTAAACAAGCAACATGATGCACTTCACGTGTTTCACCTGATAAAGCAACAATACTTGTACTCATACGTAAATCTTCTTTAATAAGTAATTGATGAATATGACTTACAGCTAATAACATCGGCATAGCATAATGCAACGATTGAGTTGTATTGATAAGTGCGCTATCATCTAACACTAAAATTGTGTAACCTTCTTTTGTAGCTTGAATCGCTTCTTCTCCTATATGATTTAAAGCTTCTTCGAGTGAAATGTCTTGATACAGGGTCGATAAATGTTTCACGTTAAACTTACTTTGTTCAATTTTATCTAATTGATTTAATGTAAGAACCGGTTTAGTAAGCTGTATACGATTTAAGACATTCGGTTCTGGATGAAGTAAATTTCCTTCACTACCTAGATAAGATAACTCACTTGTTACAATCTTTTCACGATAAGCATCGATAGGTGGATTCGTTACTTGAGCAAACAGTTGTTTAAAATAGTTAAATAATGATTCTGGTCGTTCATTTAGTACTGCGAGCGGCGCATCATACCCCATGGCACCAATAGGATCTTTTTTTCCTATCAAAAGATCTGTCATATATTTATGAATATCTTCCTTAGTGTAGCCAAACTGCTTTTGTACTTTAAACAGTGTTGCTTCATCTAATAATTGACGTTGATATTGAACTTCGTCTAATTCTAAATCAATCTTGTATTGATCAATCCAATCTTTATAAGGATATTTATGTGCAATATGAGTTTTAAGTTCGTTATTTTCGATGACTTTATTAGAGTTAAAATCAACGAGCAATAATTTCCCAGGATTCAATTGTCCTTTAAAAGCAACGTTTTCTTCTGGAACATCAATCACACCCACTTCAGATGAGAAAACAATAAAATTATCTTTAGTGATTGTATAGCGTCCTGGTCGTAATCCATTTCGATCCGTTAATGCGCCAATTTTATCGCCATTACAGAATGAAATCATTGTTGGGCCATCCCAAGGTTCCATTAAATAGCTATAAAATTCATAAAATGCACGTACATGTTCATCATTGGATTTATTATATAACCATGGCTCTGGTATAAGTAACATCGCCGCTTCTTCAGGCTCCATTGCTAAACTTAAAAACTCCAACGCGTTATCTACAATAGCTGAGTCGCTTCCGTCTTCATCAACAATATTTTGAATTTTTTCACTTTCATTACCAAATAAAGTATTAATAAGTTGACGTTGACGAGCACGCATCCAGTTAACATTACCTTTAATCGTATTAATTTCTCCGTTATGCATAAGAAGTCGGTTAGGATGTGCACGTTTCCAACTAGGGAATGTATTCGTACTAAATCTAGAATGAACAAGTCCTAATTTTGATTGATAATCCTCATTGTTTAAGTCTAGGTATAACGTCTTGATTTGATCTGAACGTAACCAACCTTTATAGACAATCGTTTTATGAGATAAACTTGTAAAATATAAATCTAAATGTTCGCGTTCTGCATATTGTTCAATTTGTTTACGTGCTAAATAAAGCTGTTTAACAGGCGTTTCATGTTGGTTTAAATCTACAAACACTTGTTGTACATAAGGCATTGTAGAAGCAACATGTTCTGCTAATGCTTGTGTATCTACAGGTACATCTCTATAACCAATTACTTTCAATCCTTCATCGTTAAAGTATTGGTTAAATACAGTTTCATGCTGTGTACCTGAAACTTTTTGATTAGAGAAAAAAAGACCTATCGCATATTCACCTTCATTAGGTAAGTCGAAATGAGTATGTTTTTTAAAAAATTCGAAGGGAATTTCTGTCATAATTCCTGCGCCATCACCAGTAATACCATCAGCTCCAATACCGCCTCGATGGTCTAATCTACGCAACATTTCTAATGACTTTTCAATAATATCGTGAGATCTTAAATTATCCATATTGGCATAAAAACCGATTCCACATGCATCATGTTCCTCACGGTAATCATATAATCCTCTTTTTAGTCTATCTTTAAACACGATGCCCACTCCTTTTGAGAATTTTCAGAAAATTTACTGTTAATAACAATTAATATAATGTAAAATATTTATCTGAACAATATATTAAATAGATGATATCATTCTAATAATTAGAATATTTACGATATACTTAGATTAAGGAGGTAAAATATGGAAATTAAACAATTACGATACTTTGTTGAAGTGGCTCGCCGTGAACATATTTCTGAGGCTGCATTGGAACTTAATATTGCTCAATCTGCAATTAGTCGCCAAATCAATTTACTTGAAAAAGAATTACAAGTCCCATTATTTGATAGACAAGGTCGCAATATATATCTTACTTCGCACGGTAAAGCGTTACTAACACAAGCAACTCACATACTAGAACAACTTGATGAAACAGTTGCACTTTTTCAACAAGAACAACTTAAAAACGCTCATCATATCAATTTAGGTTTTGAAGAAAGTTATGCTTCTCATATGATTACACCTATTATTCAAACGTTTGAAAGAGAATATGATAGTCACATTATACCTAGTTTAATGAATCATACTCAGATAGTAGACTATTTAAATTCAGGAAAAATTGATATAGCTATTGTTGAGAATACACCTGAACTACAAGCAAACTCAACTCTTTCAATTACGTCTTTATATGAAGAAACATATCATTTATACGTACCTAAAGACGATGCTATTGCCTTATCATTTAATCCGCCCTTAACACAACTTAAACAATTTGAAAAAAATCCTTTATATACACTTCACGATTTTCCTGATTCTATTAAAAAACGATTAGAATCTGTAATTAAAGTACCTATATATACACTAGGTACAAAGTCTCTTGGTCAGTATCTATTAAAACAACGTCGTGGCCATCTACTCTTACCTGATTATATATCGTTGGATCATTCATCTGAACAATTAGAGGATATCTCTTTATCACATACAGAATTAAAACGTTCATTTTGTGTGGTATTTAAAAAAGACAATAAAAAAGTAGATATCTTTAATCTATTTCATCTCATTCAAACATTGCTAAATAAAGTTTCAACATATCACTAGGTCTTGTAACGAACACTAACACATAACATGTGATTGAATATCATTTTGAACACGCATATATTTACTTTATTGCAATAAAGGGGTAAATTATATAATTAAAAAGAGGTTTAGGTTTAATGAATATAAAGACACTTCATGTTTCTAAAATTAAAAACACTCATCGTCTAATTATTATTGTTACTTTCATAATGATTGGATTATTTATTTTTACATTTTTTAATGCTTCATTTTATCAAATACCTATTGGTAAAATCACAAATATCGAAACAAGTCATGGTCAAAAAGTCACAGACGAGCATCATAATACTGACACAAAATATAATCAACGATTAACTATACGCATTCTAAACGGTAAGTATAAAAACGAGATCACAACTGTTAATAATCATTTTGTAACATCTCAAGCAGATTCAGAGCAATTTGCTAAAAACGAAAAAGTATTATTACATATACAAAAAGGTCCATCTGACGCTACCATTCTAGAAAAAAAACGCGATGGCCTTACTGTGGCGATTGTAGGCATATTTATCGTGACACTTTTAATTGTAGGCAAAAATGTAGGGTTACAATCAATTCTATCTCTACTATTTAACACTGCGTTTATTATTGTTTCCATAGGCATTCATAATACTTTTTCAGGTACAAATTTATTTTTATTAATGAGTATAGCCATTATTTTATCAACTATTCTTACATTAGTATTAGTAACTGGGTGGCAAAAACGAACTTGGGTTACGATAGTTGCTACTTTATCTGGAACGTTTTTATGTGTAGGGATTACTGAATTATTAATTCAGTTTACAGGTGGTAATGGCATCAAATATGAAACAATGAGTTTTTTAACGCTACCTCCAAAAGATGTCTTTATGTCTTCTGTTCTTATAGGAACATTAGGAGCGGTGATGGATGTAGCCATTACAATTTCTAGTGGAATGTACGAAATTCTCCAGCGTACGCCTCACATTTCAATGGCTCGTTGGGTTTTAGCTGGACGTCATATTGGCCAAGATATTATGGGTACCATGACCAATATCTTATTATTTTCATATTTATCAGGTAGTCTAGCTATGGTATTAATTTACTTAAAAAATGCGAATACATTTACTTACACTATATCTATGAACTGGTCTCTAGAAATTACACGTGCACTGACTGGTGGTATCGGTATTGTATTGACCATTCCTATAACCATAGGACTTATGGTCACTATATTTAAGTGGAAAGGAGTAAGCCGATGACTACAATTTTTTTACTCGCACTATTACTTTTTATTTTAATGATTTTGCTTGGCGGTAAAAAAGGACTCATCTCCTATCTCACTTTATTTTTAAATTTTATTATTCTTATTATTAGTATTGTTTTCATTCTGTTTGGCATGCCAATCTATCTTGTAGCCTTTATCTTTTGTCTTGTAATTGCTGCTTGTAACCTCTTTATTTTAAATAGTTACAATATTAAAACACAAGCCGCATTTATCGGAACTATAGTAACAACCGTCCTTCTTATCATAGGCGTCTATTTATCTGTAAAATTTGGTCATCTACAAGGTTTTGCTACAGAACAACAAGATGAAACCTATATATTTTCAATGAATATTGATATAAATATGCTACAATTCTCTGTTTTTACTATTATGTTGGCTGTCATCGCTGCTGTAATAGATTTAACGATTACAATAAGTTCACCAATGTATGAGTTGAATGAAACCAATCCTAATCTTTCTCGTAAAGAATTATTTCAATCTGGTATGCGTGTGGGCAGAGAAATTCTTGCTACTTCCGCTAATACAATTTATTTAGCTTATTTTGGTGGACAATTAACATTATTCTTTTGGTTTTTTCAACTTCATTATTCATTTGGGCATATTTTAAATTCTAAAATTTTTGCTCAAGAGTTTATCTCAATCTTATTAGGTGGCATTGCAGTCGCGTTAAGTATTCCTATCACGGCTTGGGTTAGTGCTCGGTTGATTAAATATCATCAACTTAAACAAACAGATCACCACATTACTACTTCATCCTTAAACGAAGATATAAAATAGTAAAGACCAAACAGTGGCATTTAATGATTGAAAGCATCAAATGTCACTGTTTTATTTATTCAATACTTATGTTGAAAATGTTTCAATCCACTTAATTACAGCTGGTGCGATATATTGTGTATCAAATTTATTGAACCAACGAATATCAGTAACTTCATTATCAATTTGAACTTCATTCCAATTAATACTTCGATTAACCTTAAATCCATTTAATTCGGTCAAAGTATTTGGTTGAGGATAGGCTTCACCAATCACTTTTCCAATATATGTAAAATCATCTTGAGAAAAATGAAGTTGTAGTTCTTCTTCAATTTCTCTTTGAATAGCTTCTAAGAGCGTTTCACCTTCATCAATTTTCCCACCAGGAAAATAATATTTTTCTCTGTGACGCACTTGTACCAGTAAAATTTGGTCCTCTGTTTCTTCCACTAAACATACACATTTAATCATTCTATTCATCCTTATTAAAATATTCTCACTTCAAAAAAATAATTTAATTTAGTATGATATTAACATACATTAAAACAAACATTGGGACAAATTCTTAATGAGTGGTATAACATTCAGATTTGTTTTTTATTTTTATGGAGGTCTTGTATGATGGCAAAACAATCAAAACTTTCACGCTTATCTAGTTTAGTAAGTACAGCAGGATTTATTGTGGATGGATATAATGGACTTAAATATAGTGCAAAAAATAAAAATTTAGTTTATCTATCACTAGCACTTAGCACAGCGGGTACTGTGTTCGATTTTATAGTTTCTATGAGATCACCACGTAAATTCCGTAAATTCACATCATTTATCTCATTTATTGTTAATGTGACACGCTTAGCTTCAAGCTTTAGAAAAGTGAAAGAAGATTATCATTTCGAATAAAAAAACGAGCCTAAGACATAATGAATTGTCTTAGGCATTTTTAATATATTGGCAGTCGATGACTGAAGTAAAAATACGCTTGTATCAAGCTTTTTTCAATTCTAGTCCCGGATTCCCAACATAAAGACTTTCAATAAGAAAGTCTATGTCCAACGCAAATTAGGGATACGTTGCCAAGGTAGGACGACGGATTCAAAATGAATTCTGTCCCATTTCCTTCATTTTTTTACTAATGAATAAATTTATATTGTCTAACTTGATAGGCTGGAATTGTACGATATGTTAAAATTCCTGGACCTGCACTAAAGTTCATTTCAGATACTAAAATACTTCCATTACTATTGACGCGTTCTACAAATGCAACATGACCATAGTAGCCAGCATCTGATTGAGCAATTGATCCTACAGTAGGATGATAATCAATTCTATAGCCATCTCTTTCAGCTGCATTATCCCAGTTATTTGCATTCCACCAATATGTACTAATACCTTTACCGATTTGAGCACGACGATTAAAGACATGCCATGTACATTGACCCCAATCATATAAATTTCTATGATTAAAAATCGGTGTATGATAATAATAATTTGATGATGAACTTGTACTATTTGTATTACTACTTGATGATGCTGTGCCGCTTACGCGTAATGTTTGACCTGGGTAAATAAAGAAATTATTTAACCCATTTAAACGCATAATATTTTGATATGTCGTATTATATTTCCAAGCGATGCCCGATAATGAATCACCGTAACGCACAGTATAGTAGCTTGAAGAACTAGATGAATTTGAGCTACTTTGTGTGTGGCTACTTGAACGTGCTGTCCCTGAAACTTTTAATGTTTGACCTGGAAAAATTAAAAAGCTATGAAGTCCATTTAATTCCATAATATGGCGGTACGTTGTACCATAGCGACTAGCAATTGATGATAAACTATCTCCACTTTTTACTGTATATGTACTGCTTGAGTTATTACTATAAGAATGGGATGAACTAGAGCCTGAAACAGTTAATACTTGATTTGGAAAAATAAGATTTGATGTCAAACCATTTAATGATTTTAATTTAGCTATTGTTATACCATAGCGATTTGAAATAGACCATAATGATTCTCCACTTTTTACGGTGTGAGTTGTTGCTGCTTCTGCTTGATGTGCAAATATTGTACTAAATGCCCCAGTTCCAATAATTGCTGTTGCAAGAACTTTTTTATTCATAAATAAGCGCCTCCTTAATTTTATGCTTATCTTTGACATGTCCTCATGACAATTGTTGTATTAACGCTTAGTTTTATTACGTTAATTCTAGTGCTTTAACTTTAATTTTTTCTACTCAAGTAGTCTACTTATATAAATTAATATATTTCATCATAATATTCCATTTCAATTTGATTACATAATGATGAAATTTTAGTACGATACTTATAAATTTAAAACTTTATAAAAATCAATTTCTTTAGTCTAATTATTGCATAACGCAAATAAGGATTTTTTTAATGTGATTATATTTAATCAAAAATTTATGATACTATTGAAAATGATATAAAAAAAGAGCGAGACAGAATTCATGTTTGAATTAGCTGTCCCACTCCAAGAGTCGAAAAAAGCTTGATATATGTGTATTTTTAATTCATTAACCTACGATACATGCTAAACGACTAAACAACGATTGATATTCTACAATTTTTAACTTACTATTTTAAGCTATCTTCAATGTCTTTAATTTCTTTTTGAGATAAATCGACTGCTTTTTCGCCATCTTTAGTGTCTTTTTTCAATGCTTCTTGTGCTTCTTTACTATGATATAGATCTACAATTTTTTTGTATGTTTTATTATCTTTATCTTTTGAGTTAACGGCAATTAAATTAATGTATGGTTTAACTGCATCTGAAGTAGAACTTTCTAAATAAATTGGATCTTTCTTAGCATCTAAGCCTGCTTTCGTTGCTACACCATTGTTGATAACTGAAATATCAACATCATCTAATGCACGTGCAGTTTGTTGAGCATCTACTTCTTTAATTTTTAAATGTTTAGGGTTATCTTTAATATCTTTTGTTGTACCACTTAAACCAAAGTTATCTTTTAATTTAATAAGTCCTGCTGATTCTAATAATTTTAAAGCACGCGCTTGGTTAGAAACATCATTTGGAATCATCACTTGCGCGCCATCTTTAACATCTTTAATATCTTTTACTTTTTTAGAATAGATGCCTAAAGGTGCTAATACGGTTGTACTAATTGCTTCAATTTTTGCATCTTTATGTGCTTTTTTATATTCATTTAAGAAAGCAAAGTGTTGGAATGCATTCATATCGATATCTCCATCACTTAATGCTTTATTAGGTACGTTATAATCTGAAAAGTGCTTAATTTCTAAATCAATATCATCTTTTTTTGCTAATTCTTTTACTTTTTCCCAAGCAGCAGTATCATTTGATGCTACGCCAACTGTTACTTTCTTACTATTTCCTCCGCCTGAACATGCCGCAAGGACAATAATAGATGCTAATAATAAACCGATTATTCTCTTCATTAAAAACTGCCTCCCAATATTAAAATAATTTATTTAAATAACTAATTTCTGCGAATTATTCTAGAAATAAAGTTACCTAATGACTGAATAATTTGTACGATAATAACTAGAACGACAACTGTAATAATAATGACCAATGTATCAAAGCGTTGGTAACCATAAACAAGCGCTAAATCTCCAATACCACCGCCACCTACAGCACCGGCCATAGCTGTACTACCAATTAAACCAATAATCGCTGTAGTAATAGCTAGTACAAGTGAACCTAATGCTTCAGGCAATAAAAAATGACGAATAATTTGAAGTGGTGATGCTCCCATAGCTTTTGCTGCTTCAATAATGCCATCATCTACTTCTAAAAGTGAATTTTCTACTAAACGCGCAATATATGGTGCTACATATACTGTAAGTGGAACAATTGCAGCTGTCGTACCGATTGACGTACCTGCAACTAATTTAGTAAAAGGTACAATTGCGATTAATAAAATGATGAATGGAATAGATCTTAAAATATTAATAATTGGATTAAGAATTTGGTGAATAACGACATTAGGCCAGATTCCATGTTTTCGAGTGACTACAAGTAAAATACCTAATGGGATACCAATCAATGCACCAATAATTAATGATACTGTTACCATATAAAGTGTTTCATACAATGCTTGCATTAATTGAGATGACTCTATGCTTGAACCAAACATTTAACGCACCTCCTCATAATGAATATGTCGCTCATTAAAATATGATTCTACCGTGTCACGACTAAATTGTGCATCGTGTTCAAAGCGTAACCATAAATAACAAATCGTTTCATCTTGAATATCTGACATAGACGAGAATAGAATATTTACATTAAAACCATATTGGTTTATTAACTCGTTCATTAATGGATAATCAATTTGCTTTTTATCTAAGAAAAGTCTGTAATCTGTATAATGATTATCTGCTCTTTCAAATGAGGCACGTAATGCTTTAGAAGGCTCTGTACTAATAACTGTTGATACAAAATTTTGTGCTGTTTTCGTTTTCGGATGACTAAACACATCTTTTACTGTACCAATTTCTACAACTTCCCCGTGTTCCATTACAGCTACACGATTACAGATTTTTTGAATCACGCTCATTTCGTGAGTAATCATCATAATCGTAACCCCAAATGTTTCATTCACATTTTTAAGTAATTGAAGAATAGAACTTGTTGTCGCAGGGTCTAATGCACTTGTCGCTTCATCGCACAATAATATTTTAGGATTTGTTACAAGTGCTCTTGCAATTGCAACACGTTGTTTTTGTCCTCCGGAAAGCTCATCTGGAAATTGATTTTTCTTATCTGCAAGTCCCACAAACTCTAGCATTTCTTCAACTTTCTCTTTAATCTCAGAATTACTTTTGTGACTCAGTATCAATGGCATTGCTACATTTTTAAAAACGGTTTTAGAATTTAAAAGATTAAAATGTTGGAAAATCATTCCTATATCTTTTTTTACGTTGCGAAGTTCTTTTTCACTATATGTATTAATATCATGTCCATCTACAATAACATGGCCCTCTGTAGCTTGTTCTAATTGGTTAACTAAACGTACTAGTGTACTTTTACCAGCACCACTATAACCAATCACACCAAACACATCACGCGCATCAATTTTAAAAGAAACATCTTTTAAAGCGTGGATGGTTTCTCGTTTCTTTCGAAATACTTTATTTACACCCTGAAATTCAATCACTATGTTCACCCTTATCTAATTCTGATTAAATTCGTATGATATGAAGTATAGGCAAAAGTTAAGGATGCGTCAATATAGTTTTTTAAAAAATTGAAAATTTCAGATATTTTTAGTATTGAATTACTCTTTTAGTTCCAAATATCATAATAAAAATACAAGAGTACAATAAATATCGTTTCAATTTCTATTGCACTCTTGCATTAATACTTTCACTATATTCTATTTATTTAGCGTATCTATGGCTTGTTTTAAATCTTGTACTAAATCTTCAGTGTCTTCAATACCGATTGATAATCGAACTAAACCATCTGTAATTCCTTCTTTAGCACGCACATCTGCTGGAATAGATGCATGTGTCATCAAAGCAGGTACAGAAATTAAGCTTTCCACCGCACCTAAGCTTTCAGCAAGGGTGAAATAGTGTGTTTCACGAATTAATTGTTTAGCTGCTTCTGTATCTTTGACTTCAAATGCAACAACGCCAGTATGACCACTTGCTTGAGCGATATGAATATCATGATTAAGATGACTTTCAATACTAGGATGGAACACTTGTTGTACTGATGGATGTTCTTGTAACATTTTCACAATACCTTCTACGTTACGATTGATTTGTTCCATACGTAACCCCAGTGTTTTAATTCCTCGAATTAATAAATAACTATCTTGTGGTCCTAATACACCACCTGTAGAGTTAGAAATAAATGCTAAGCGTTCACCTAATTCATCATTAGATGTAGCGACTAAACCTGCAACAACATCACTGTGTCCACCAATATATTTTGTTGCTGAATGTAATACAATATCGATTCCAAAATCTAACGGATTTTGATAGTACGGTGTCATAAATGTGTTATCGACTACAGAAATGAGTTGATTTTCTTTCGCAATTTCTGCTGCACGTCGAATATCTGTCACACGTAATAAAGGATTAGACGGCGTTTCGATATATAACATTTTTGTTTCTGGTTTAATATAATCTTTTACGTTTTCAATATTTGTAGTATCAACGAAATCAACATCAATACCAAATCGTGTAAAGACTTTTGTTAAAGCACGATAAGTTCCACCATACACATCAGAATTTAAAATTAAATGATCACCTTTATCTAATAACATTATAACAGCGCTAATCGCAGCCATACCTGAACCAAATGCAAATCCATGTTTACCATTTTCTAAATTCGCAATGACGCTTTCAATAGAAGCACGTGTTGGGTTTGCAGTACGTGAATATTCATAACCCTGTCTTAAATCACCAATATCATCTTGCAAATAAGTACTTGTTTGATAAATTGGTGTCGTTACTGCTCCAGTAAAATCATCCGTCGTATGTCCACCATGAATCATTTGTGTTTTTTTCTTCATTATTATTCTCCTTTGTATTCAAATATTTTTTTTGACATATAACGATCACTGCCATCTGGAAAAATTGTTACAATAATACCTTTATCAATACGACGTTTAATATCTAAAGCACCTTGTAATGCTGCACCAGATGAGCTACCAACAAGTAGTCCTTCTTGTTTAGCTAATCGTTTTACATTTTCAAATCCTTGATTATCACTAACTGTAATAATATCATCAACGATAGATTTTTCTAAAAATACCGGCCATTTTTCAGAGCCAATACCTTCAATATCATGAGCATGTGCTTTGCCACCATTCAAGACTGAGCCTTCAGGTTCAACAATAATATTTTTAACATTAAATTGTTGTAAATGTTTAGCTACACCGGTAAACGTTCCTCCAGATCCAGCACCAGCTACAAAATAATCAATGTGTGGTAATGCCTCTGTAATTTCTTTTCCAAGTGTATGCGTATAGGCTTCTGGATTATGTTCAGTTTCAAACTGGTTCATATATACTGCATCGTATTTGTCAGCATAATGACGCGCTTCTTTTTGTGCACCAATCATTCCCTTATTTTTAGGTGTTCGTTTGATTTCAGCACCCAATACTCGCATAATTGAAATTTTTTCTTCTGAAAATCCTTCTGGGGCAAAAATCACACACTTTAAATGATAACGATTAGCGGCCATTGCTAATCCAATTCCTGTATTACCAGCTGTAGCTTCAACGATGGTATCTCCTTTTACAATACGTTTTTCTTTTAGCGCAGTTTCTACAAGATATTTCCCTAGTCGATCTTTAATACTTCCACCAGGATTAAATTGTTCTAACTTCGCATAAATTTGTACATGTTCATCGCTAAAACTTTCTAATAATACTAGTGGCGTTTGTCCTATTAAATCATAAGTAATCATATCTTTCGTTCAATACACTCATGTAATGTCTGAACATACCTACTTTCTATAATCATATTCATTTCCAATATTTAATTTTAATTCTTACTCAACCGCTACGAATTATACGCTAACTTATATCTTATTGCAAAAAGCTAGATTCTTTATGTAAAATGTAATTAGTTATTGCGTTTAAGTACTCATATTATGATAAAAGTGAACTACTGGAAATGAATTAAATTTTACGATGAATCAACGTACAAAGGAGAATCGATGATGACATCTAAAGCAGACTTATCTTTATCCGTCTTTACTAAGGATGATTATAAAAATTTAAATTATAAAAATAGTACATTTAGAAACTCAATGTACGACGAAATTGAAGTAAATAAAAGTCACTTTAAACATTGTGATTTTAGCGAAGGTATTTTTAGGAATGTAAGCACTATTTCAAATTCAAAAATGATCAATTGTAATTTTGATAAAAGTATCTTTGAAAATGTAAATTTTTTCAAGACGCTGATTAGTAAATCAAATTTAACTGTTACCTCATTTGATGAAAATCATTTTAATACATTAACGATTGAACATTCTATTTTTAAAAATAGCAATATACGTAATGTAAAATTTGATAACGTCACGTTTAAAAAAGTGATTTTTGAAAATGTCACTATGGATTTGTGTCATTTTGAAAATGTAAAAATAAAAGATTGTATATTTAAACATGTCACTATTAATAATTCTTCAATTCCTGAAAAAATATTAAAAGAATTACATAAACAAGATGTTACGTTTGAAAATATGTAATTCAAATTATCTTTATGCTAAACAGAGTCTAGAACAACGATTTGTATTCTAGACTCTGTTTATTTTTGTTAATGTTAAAATAATTGAACAATAAAAACTAATATAATAATAATGGGCATCATATATTTAATTAAAATATACCATGGAACAAAAAGTTTAAATTTATCTTTCCCAAAGCTCTCTTTTAATGCTTGTTTATCTAATAATTGACCTACAACTAATGTCGTTCCTAATGCTCCTAATGGCATCAAGATATTCGATACGATAAAATCCATATTATCAAAAATTGTACCCGCTCCAAACTTAATTCCACTTAAACTGCTAAATGATAGTGTTGCTGGGATACTAATAATAAATACTAATATACTTGCAATAACTGATATAGCTTTTCGTTTAGTATTATCATTTTTAGTGAAATTTGAGACATTTAATTCCAATAAAGAAATAGAAGACGTTAATGCCGCAAATAAAAATAGAATTAAGAAAATTAAATAAAATACAATACCAAAGCCCATTTGATTAAATACTAACGGTAACACTTTAAATAAGAGTCCTGGTCCTTCTTGAGGTGCATAACCAAATGTTTTTAAAGCTGGGAATATTGCAAGTCCTGCTAATACAGAAACTAAAATATTCATAATAACAATTGAAATGGCGGAAGATTTAATCGTCATTTCCTTAGGCGCATAACTCGCATATGTAATCATACCTGTCGTGCCTAAGGATAGTGTAAAGAACGATTGACCTAATGCAAATAAGACACCCTTAACTGAAATATCTTCTATTCTCGGTTGTAATATATAGCGAACGCCCTCTAATGCTCCGTCTAATGTCAATGATTTAGCAACAACAATAATTAGAAAAACAAATAATAAGGGCATCATCATTTTAGAAGCTTTCTCTAAACCTTTTTCTACACCTAGCATAACGATAATCATTGTTAAAAGAATAAAAATACCCTGTCCCAACACAATTAACCACGGGTTACTAATTATTTTTTCAAATTTAATTTGAGTTAATGACGTATGTTCAACAGATAATAATTGTAAAAACACATTCCCAATATATATAACAATCCAGCCACCGATAACACTATAAAAGCCGAATAAAATAAAAACAGCTAAATTTCCATTCCACCCAATAATATTTAACCATTTTTTTCCTGTTAATTTACTATAAATTCGAGTCGTATAAGTGCGCCCCATTATTCCTACCGTAAATTCCATAATCAGTAACGGTAATCCTACAAAAATAGTAAAGATTAAAAATAAAAATAAAAAAGCGCCACCACCATAAATACCAGCCATATATGGAAACTTCCACATTGCGCCTAATCCTATAGCAGAACCAGCACTTGCTAGAATAAATCCGGTTGATGTTTTCCATTGTGATTGATTACTCATTTTCTATCTCCCTTTAACGCGTTAAAGCATGTGTGCGATTAAGTTCTACTCTAACATGTCTGACTAAATAGTGCAATATGCATATAAATGAGTATTAAAAAGATAAGAATAGATGTAAATGACATCTCTCAACTATTCTTATCGTTTAAACTTACTGTTACATTTATTTTTCAAAATCATATATTATGGATTGACCTTCATCTACTTCTTGAATATTCAAACTTTCGATATGATCAACATTAATGTAATGAACTTGTGAGTCATCTTTTAGAAATAAATAGGCCAATTCATCAAATTCATCAATAATACGCTGTATGCATGTGTCATAGTCTGGACCATCTTGGAACGTTTTAAATTCTTTATAAGTAGTTCCAGAAACCGTTGTATATATAAGTAAGAATGTACGTTTCATCTTATTACTCCTTTATTCAGATTTAAAAAAAGTTACAACTTGAGTGATAACGTCTTCATGTCCATCTCCATAAGTCATTAAATGACGACTTAACGGATGACATGTTAAATCTTTGTTATTACTATCAATATGATTAAAAATATAATGGGCACTATTTTGATAAAAGGCATCATCATTACCACCATACAAAATACGAGCGGGAACATGTATACGTTCTAATTCATTAGAAATTATCTCAATAAATGCTTTAAATTCTGCGATATGTGGTTGATAGTCTTGAATTGTTCCAAGTTGTTGTTGTGAAGTAGTTTCATCAAATTTCAATAATTGATTCATGCGCTGACCATAACGTTCCATACGCCACGCAATACTTTTTTCTTCTTTTTCACTTGGTGCAGACATCACTGCTATTTTAGAAACATCAAATAACTCAGCTAACTTTAATGTAAATAGTCCCCCTAGTGAGATCCCCGTTACAAAAATAGTGTCAAACCCTTTATTTTTTAAAAATTGATACCCTTCTAATACATCATTCCACCAATCCTGAATCGTAAATTGAGTAAATTGGTCTAAAGGTAAGCCATGTCCCTGATAATTTGGTGCAAAGCATGTGAAGTTTTCTTCATTAAGCGCCTTAGCTAATGGTTTTACATCACGAACAGTTCCTGTAAATGAGTGAAGTAATAATATCGCTTCTTTTCTTGAACCTTCTAAATAAATCGGATGTGGTGATTTGATTTTCATAGTATTCTCCCCTTTTAAAATACTTATGTTATGAAACTTAAGCTTTACTTCTTTCTTAATTTAATATTAAAGAGTGGTAACGTCATTGAAAATAAAGCAACCCAAATCATTCCTAACGAAAAACCACCAATGACATCAGTTAGATAGTGAGCGTGGAAATATAACCTACAACTTAATACGCCTATCCAAAATATAACGACAACTATAGCAATACTATATCGTATCGCTTTGTTTTTAATAAGTGGAATAACAACTAAGAGTATAGCTAAAGCAAATAATGTACTGGCATTTGAATGACCACTTGGAAATGAATATCCATGGTCTACTAAAAGATGGTTATACGGACGAGGACGAGCTATTATTTGTTTAATTAAAAAATTAACATAAGTTCCTGTATAAATCGTAACTAATAACCACAATGAAAGTTTATAATTTTTAAAAATTAAGATAAGTGCTAAAAATAACGTTATGTAGAGAATGGATTTTACTTCTCCAAAATTAGCACAAAACGTCATCATTTTATGCCAAATTGTACCGTCATAGTGTCTTCTAGGTTTACCAAAATAGTTGGTCAACTCATGTAATGAGTTTAAATCTAATTTTTGCATTAGTGTGGTATGATAAATGACATTCATTGCCGTTATTATAAAAATAATTAATCCAACAACAAACATAGAAATAGTTTTAGTTGGCGATACTTCTAATTTATTTTTCATATTTGTTTTTCCTTTACTACATTTGATACTAATATTTTATGAAAACTCTTTCAAATAATATATCCGTTCTTCATATTCATTAAAGTTTGAAGATGTATCACACAATTCATTCATCAATATGTTGACTACTTAACTTAACTCATTGATCGTATTGCCCTTTTATACCTCTAGCATCAGAATAGTCGGACAAATGATAATGAGTAAGAGGTTCTGATTGAATTGATTCGTTCGCATCTCTATCTCTCTTTTAATGTTAGTTAGATTTTACAATAAATGATAAAAATTCGCTTGTAAAAAAAGAGATTAGGAATTATTTTTTATATAACATTTCCTAATCTCTTCTCGTACTTATAACATTTTATTTTAAAGTGATTTTTCAAGGTTCTTATCTAATTTAAAAACAATAATACGTTCACCAGTAATTGTACTTAAATCACTATGGAAGCTTTTAACTTCAGTACCTGTGATTTTGAAAACAAGTTGCATTAAATCATCTTGTCCAGATTCCACCAGTTCTGAGCGTGTACGTTTAATGTTAAGTAATCCCTCTTGAGTTTCACATACACGATACTCCGCAGGCGTCAAAATACCTTGTAAGTTGACGATAATCATATCTCGTAGAATATCTGTCTTTACTGACAACGAACCACGTCCAAGAAAATCTTTTTCCCATTGCGTAATTGCTTTACTAATTTCTGCTTCATACATACCTTTCGATTTCGTCATTGCTATAACAAATCTCCTAATGTTTAATTAACATTAGTGTATCATTTTTTAAATTAAAATCGAATAGCTTACCAATCTTTAAAACTACCCTTTTCATCAATACTTGCAAGACGTACCCATTGATGATCGACTTTTTGTTTAAACTTAATATTATCATTAAGTAAACGTTGTATATAACGATCTGGTGCTTGAATCACGACTAATAATCGAATTGGAGCATGATAAATTTTATTGTCCCCTGCCATCACAGACTGCCATGGCAATCCAGCTAATAAATCACTTGAATTCCCTTGCATAACGCCAACACCAGAAGTGACAGATTGTGTTGTTTTATTACCGCTACCATAAAAATGTGGTGCCACTGTAGAGGCATAATACTGTAGGTTAATCCACTGTGCAACGAGTGCTGGACCAGAAATAATTGTATTTAGTAATTGACCATCAGGATCTTTCGCATAATCATAATTATGTAAAAATGCACGTCCTTCTAAATTACTACCTTCTGTAATACTTCGTTGCCCAATAATAAATTCTGCATTACGTGCTAAGCCCCATTCTGGACGGATTTCGCTCCAATCATTTGCAAAGCGATGTGCTTCCGCAATTGGATGTTTCAATTCTCTATCGCTTAAACGAGGTAATTGAGCAAGACGTTCTAAATTTGCATGATAACTTACACGTGGCATGGCTTCTTCTAAAATATCAAATGCTTTCTTTGCTTCTGATGTTAATGAGGGAACGTAAATCCATTCTAATTCATCAATTGATGTTTTATGTTCTGCAGCAACAAATACTGTCTCATCCGGAATATGAATGCCTTCAGCGGCTAACCCTTGACGTACTAAAGGTAAATTGCACATCATGGCAAGTAATTTCGCATTAAATCCACTTGAAGCTCCTCCACAAGCACCACATTCTAATGATGCATGGTAGGGATTATTGTTTGTTTCGCTTCCATGCCCTCCAAGTACTACTAATGGCGCAAAATTTGTAGTTAAATCCATTAATTGTAACGCTTGTTTCGTAAAAGCAATTTGTTCTTCTTCAGTAAATCCAACAGGCAAATCACTATGTACATGATGATCTCTATCAATCGTTAGCTTAGCATTCGGTTTTTTTAACCAATTTTTAGTCAATTTACGAATAAATACGCCTGTTTTCTTTGGCATTAATGTACTTGCAAGTGTATTTAAACTTAAAAATGGCCCACTTAATTCTGGCAATAATAAACTAGGTAGCACATTATTCTTCATTAATTTAAAAGTATAAAACATGGATGTAATGGAATGTTGCTGTTGATTATACGTATTTAATGCATGTCGCTCTGCATATTCTTTAATAGTATATGCAGGAGGTACCATCACTGGTAAAGAATCATGACTAAACTGTTCATCTAATGCTTTTTTTCGTATAGGTAAACCAAAGAAACCTGCAATTCCTATAGTTTCAAATGGCCCTTGATTTTCTAAATGACGACGAAATGGTTCAGAACGTACATCGATACAAAATGCAAGTTGTACTTTTGTAGGTTGTTTGTCACGCTTGACCGATTTATCGTAAATCATCTCAACAAGTTTGCGTTCGTGAGTTTCTTCCCAAGCCTCTAACCATAATTTCTTGAAGTATAATGGATTAAAATCATGAGCAAACTTCAAGTGTTCAATTTGACCCTCAATAGACATCTCAGCCCATTCATCAATCGTCATTTCACCATAATATAACCATTTACTCACAAGTTCTTTTATTCTTTTTTCAACATTTAAGACTGCCGGACGGCTCATTTTTTCAGTATCTAATAGAATACATTCCATTGTAAGGCGTATTGCAAGATATTGAGTTAATAAGTCTTTTTCATGTTCATGTTTTTCAGCACGATAATACATCATACCTGCCCAACCTGGTAACGATAAAAGATGTCCAGTTAAATAAAATTCATATTCATCTTCAGCAATATCTAGATGATTAAGTGCCATGATTAATGCGTCTTCATAGTTGTGTGGCAACATCTTAATCATTTTACGTTGAGTTTTAGTCAACATTGGATCATATTTCGCTAAATGTAACCAGGCTACATAGAACCCTTCTTCGCGTTTAGGCATTGTCCAACTTGATTGGAAAGTATCTAAATATAATTTTGACCATTTAATAATATGAGTATTTAACTCATCCATTAAAGATTCGCCTTTAGCATTAAATGCATTTGCACTTTTTGAACGTGCATAAGCGAATGACTCATTTTCGAATACTTTTTTGAGTTTTGAGACTTCTAATTTCAGATAGGCTTCTTTAGTAATTAAATCTCTCGGAATATCTTTAATATTCATAGCATTTTTGCAGTACGTATCCACATGAGTCTTAGGAATATCCGTCTTATAAGATTGAATAGCTTGTTGTACTTCTTCTTCAACGATATGTTTATCAATCTCACCATTTTCAAGCGCTGTCATTACAGAAGCATGGCTTGGATATAAATCAATATCACGCACATGTTTAAACCATTGTGCAACTTGATCAAAGGTTTGATACTCAAGTTCTTCCCATGGATTACGTGCTGCAAAGATTGAAATTGGTGAAAGTGGCGTAATCACACGACGTGCAGATTGAACAACGTCTTCTATATTAATAGTCATGTAAATGTTCACCTCTTATAAATATTTCTTTAAATAATTTGGATGGCTTTCTACAGATTTAAATTTAGCTTCTCCAATTTTAATTAACCATAAGTAAACTTTAGCAAAGGCTGTAGATGTACGATGGCGAGCGACCCAAATACTAAAAATACTACCTAGCACTAAAATTGCAATACTAATGATAATACTAATTAACGGTGGATGGGCAGGAGCCATATATACATGATGGAGTATATTAACAAATACTTGATGAGTCACAATATAAACCATTGCAACAACTACAATCATTGTAATACCTATAAAGCGTCCCATTACTCCTTTATTTAATGCTACAAGTTGATTCCATGATACAGAGATAGACCAAGCTAAGATAAATGCACTAATCAAAATATATGGACTATGGTCACTTGTCATAAAAAATACAATTGCAATAATCAATGCAAGAGCTCTTCCAAGTATTATCCATCCATATGATTTCTTAATATTAGGTGGAGTTGGTATATTAAATCGTCTGACAACTGAGCCTGATTGTAAGAATAATGTAGCTTTAAATATACCATGCAATATTAAATGGATAATCGCAGCTGAATAAACACCCATTGCACATTGAACGAGCATAAAACCCATTTGACTCATCGTTGATCCAACAAGTTGTCGTTTATAATCAACATGTACTAAACTAATGCCCGAACCAATCAATACTGAAATACTAGAAATAATTAATAATATTGTAAGAGCAATAGAATTATCAAATATCGGTGAAAAACGCGTTAAAATAATGCCCCCCGCATTAACTATACCGGCATGCATAATAGCTGATACAGGTGTAGGCGCAACAACTGATTCAATTAACCAACTCTGAAATGGATATTGCGCAGCTGGAATAATAACAGCAACAACAAGCAATAAATCAATAACTAATTTTAGACCATGATTTAGAGCATAGTCATAATTTTGAGAAGGATCGATTGTCCATTCTCCTGTTCCTATGTATAGCAAAATAACCGCAATTAATAGCGCTAACCATCCAATAATAAAGGAACGTGCAGAAACTTTTGCTGCCTCCGCTGGAACTTTCCAAGTTTTATTCAATCTAATTAGTTGCGTTAAACAAAATAACGTTAATCCCCAGCATAAAGTCATTAAACGTAAGTCATTGCTTAACCATCCTAGTGAAGCAAAAATAGTTATAAATGTATATAAAGGAAAATACTTACGATAATTGTGATCTCCTAATAAATAACGCGTTGAAAACTTTTGAATAATAAAACCTAACGCTAAAACAAAAGCACCTACTAACCAAGCAAGTTTATCTAAGGCAAATATGCCAATAACTTCTCTTTCATTTATAGTCACTAACCCTACAATACCTACAATAACTGGCAATAGAAGTAAAGCTAAGTGAAATCTTATGTATTTAACTGGAACTGAGGGGATTAAAACAATCAACCCACTTAACGCTGCCATAATAAGCGTTATAAAAAATAATATAAGTAAACTACTCATACTTAACATTATCATTCCTCCACTTTTAAACTGTAACCTATATATAACTATTGCTTATAATATAATAAAACACCTACAATAGTTTAGTTTTATCCCATTAAAAAGGACGACTATCTATTGTAGGCTTCTTTTATGCTCATTCAATATATTTATTAATGCTCTTTAAGCAACCTATAATTTAGATTTAAGTACATTAGTTTTACCCTTCAATTAAACAATAAAGTAAATGATACTTTTTGCCTCATTGCTTGATATAAACCTATGTATAATTTAATGCATATTAAATACAATATATGAAAATATCAACTAAAAGTCAAATTTCTAATATATAAAAAGAGTTTGAGACGATAAAGTATGTCCCAAACTCTCACGGATAAAATGAATTTACTTCATTACTTATAAAATAACATATTTTGTTCAATATTCATGTAACAATTCTGTGAAAACGCTTAATTTTTTTGTAAAGTTTTTTTATATTTTATTTGCTTTTTTTGAATAATGAAGGATGACTATCATATTTTTGTGATTACCTTAGCTTTTTTGTCTTTAAATTTATTTTAATATTAAATCATTCTTTGTATCGATAACTTTAGCGCTTTAACAAGTTAAACTAGATTAAAATAAAGAAAGGTATAGTACTGATGCAAAATAAACAATATACATTAACCATTTCATTTATAATAAGTAGTCTCATTTTTTTAATAACTATTTTTTCGGTTTTTACTAAGTCGTTATGGACACATATATTAGATTTACAATCATTCTATTGGTTCTTAAACACATTTGGCGAACCAAAAATGAATTTCAAAGGTAATTGGTTCAATGACTTTATGACGTTTCTAGCATCATACGGTGATATTGCAACCTTTATTACCCTGACCCTTATCATCGCAACTATTGTTTTAATTAAGCGACGCTTCTTATTAGCAATATGGTTACCGACAACAGTAGCTTCAGCAGGTATCATAGGTATTGCGTTAAAAGACATCATTCATCATTCAAGACCTTATGATCACTTAACAATTGATGCAGGATTTTCATTCCCAAGCGGACATGCTTTAACAAGTACGATTGTTATTTTTGCTCTTATTTTTGTACTTATCCCTAAATTAGGAACTATCTGGGTAAAACGCATAATAAATACGGTGTTAATTGTAGTATGGTTAGGTATTTTATTTTCAAGATTATACTTCCATGCTCACTATCTCACTGACGTAGTTGGCGGCATATTTTTTAGTTTTTCATGGTTATTCATATCATTGATGGTGTATCAATATATTCTTCAAAAAGTACACCATAGAACATCATTACAACAAAGACGATAATCATTTCAATCAAAAAGAAATTAGCATAAACGTCCAAATTATTGAATTTAATAAAAAAAAGCGAGCATTTCTCACGAAAATGCTCGCTTTTTTTAATGGGCTACTCCCATTCTATAGTGCTTGGTGGCTTAGAAGTAATGTCATAGACGACACGGTTTACATGGTCTACTTCATTAACTATACGACTAGAAATTTTTTGTAATACTTCCCAATCGATACGTGCAAAATCACTTGTCATACCATCAATTGATGTTACAGCACGAATACCTACTGTATGATCATACGTACGATAATCACCCATAACACCTACAGATTGAATACCTGGTAGTACTGTGAAGTATTGCCAAATCTCTCTTTCAAGACCTTCTTCTCGAATCACTTCACGTAAAATCGCATCAGATTCACGAACGATTTCTAATTTATCTTCCGTAATTTCACCTAACACACGAATACCTAAACCAGGACCTGGGAATGGTTGTCTCCATACTAAATGTTCAGGGATACCTAATTCAATACCTAAGGCACGAACTTCATCTTTAAATAATGTATTAATAGGTTCAATCAATTCAAATTCCATGTCTTCAGGTAATCCACCTACATTATGGTGAGATTTAATTGTTTGCGCTGTTTTTGTACCTGATTCAATCACATCTGTGTAAAGTGTACCTTGTGCTAAGAAATCAACATCTGTTAATTTAGCCGCTTCATCATCAAACACATATACAAATTCATTACCAATGATTTTACGTTTTTTTTCTGGATCAGAAACGCCTTTTAGTTTTTCCATAAAACGTTCTTTGGCATTTACACGAATAATATTCATATCAAAGCCTTCACCGAATTGTTCCATTACCATATCGCCTTCGCCTTTACGAAGTAAACCATGGTCTACAAAAATACATGTTAATTGATCACCAATGGCCTTATGCAATAATACTGCAACAACTGATGAATCTACACCACCGCTCATGGCACATAATACTTTACGATTGCCTACACGTTCACGAATTTTTTCGATTTCAATTTCAATGAAGTTTTCCATTGTCCATTCACCTGTACAATTACATACACGACGGACAAAATTTCTTAGTAAATCATTACCGTATTCTGTATGACGTACTTCTGGGTGGAATTGCACACCATAAATACGACGTTTTTTATCTTCGATAGCAGCATAATTTGTACTTGGGCTATCAGCAATAACTTCAAAACCTTCAGGAATTTCAATGACTTTATCTGAATGACTCATCCACACTGTTTGTTCTTCTGGTAAACCAAAGAATAACTCATCAGATTTTGCTTTAATAATTGCTTTACCATATTCACGTTCATTTGCACGTTCAACTTTACCGCCTAATAGTTTGGTTGTAAGTTGCATACCGTAACAAATACCTAACACTGGAATACCTAAATTATAAATTTCAGGATCAATCGTAAATGAACCTTCTTCATAAACAGAATTTGGACCTCCTGAAAGAATAATACCTTTAGGATTCATACGTTTAATTTCATCTATAGAAATTTCATGATCGTGTAATTCACTGTAAACGCCCATTTCACGAATACGACGTGTAATTAACTGGTTATATTGACTACCGAAATCTAAGACAAGAATTAACTCTTGTTCTTTAGCCATTTCCATAATAGTAAATCTCCTTTAAATTAATTTATGTAAACAATAGAAAGACGCTTTTCATATTTATAAAGACAATAAATAATTTCAACCTCTATAAACAATTTATAGAAAAGCGTACTTTCTTAATTTAATCGCTTCTTGCTCACCTTACATTAAAATGAATAGTTTGGTGATTCTTTAGTAATTTGTATGTTATGTGGATGACTTTCCGCTAAACCTGCAGGGCCCATACGTGTGAATTGTGCTTCTTCACGCAATACTTTTAAGTTTGGTGAACCAGTATAACCCATACCAGCTCTTACTCCACCCATAAGTTGATAAATGGTATCTTGTAATGGTCCTTTATAAGCTGTGCGACCTTCAATACCTTCTGGAACAAATTTTCTAGGAGATTTATCTTCTTGGAAGTAACGATCATTTGACCCTTTTTCCATGGCTCCAAGAGAACCCATTCCACGATATACTTTATATTGTCTACCTTGGAAGACTTCAGTAGCGCCTGGGCTTTCTTCAGTACCAGCTAATAAGCTACCTAACATAACAGCATGACCACCAGCCGCTAATGCTTTAATAATATCACCAGAGAATTTAATACCACCGTCAGCAATAATCGCTTTACCATGTTTACGTGCTTCAGTAGCACAGTCATATACTGCAGTAATTTGTGGTACACCTACACCTGCAACGACACGTGTTGTACAGATTGATCCTGGTCCAATACCTACTTTAACCACGTCTGCACCTGCTTCAAATAAAGCGCGTGTCGCTTCAGCAGTTGCAACATTTCCTGCAATAATTGTAAGGTCAGGATATTTATCTTTCATTTTTTTGACTTGCTCAATCACACCTTTAGAATGTCCATGCGCTGTATCAATAATTAACGCATCTACTCCTGCTTCTACAAGTTTTTGTGCACGAATTTCAGTATCTTTAGATGTACCGATAGCTGCTGCTGCAAGTAAACGACCATGCTCATCTTTCGCTGCATGAGGGAATTCAAGTACTTTTTCTATATCTTTAATTGTGATGAGACCTTCTAAACGACCATTTTCTACTAATGGTAATTTTTCAATTTTATGCTTTTGAAGGATTGCTTCTGCTTCATCTAATGTTGTACCAACTGGAGCTGTAATTAAATTTTCTTTAGTCATCACATCTGAAATTTTAATTGAGAAATCTTCAATAAAACGTAAGTCACGGTTTGTAATAATACCAACGAGTGTTCTTGATTCTTCATCTTTTACAATAGGCACACCTGAAATACGATATTTACCCATTAATGCTTCTGCTTCATAAACACTTTCATCTGGTGTTAAGAAGAATGGATTCGTAATAACACCATTTTCTGAACGTTTTACTTTTTGTACTTCATCAGCTTGCTCTTCAATGCCCATGTTTTTATGGATGACACCTAAACCACCTTGACGTGCCATAGCAATAGCCATTTTAGATTCAGTTACTGTATCCATACCAGCAGAAATAACTGGAATATTTAATTTAATTTTATCTGATAATTCTACGCTTAAATCAACATCACTTGGTAATACGTCTGATGCAGCTGGAATTAACAAAACATCGTCAAAAGTTAATGATTCTTTAGCAAACTTATTTTCCCACATTTATAACACAGCCTCCATTTTTTATATAGTTAATCTTATTATTTCACATTTTCGTCGTTTTGTTTATACTTTATACCGTTAAAAAAGAAATTAAGAATAATAGCAGAGATTGCTCCTAAAACAATACCATTTTGAGTTAACCAAGCGAACTGTTCTCCTAAAGCTTTAAATGCTTGAGGTACAGCACTAATTCCTGTACCAAGTCCGACTGATACAGCAATAATTAATAAATTATTTTGATTTTTGAAATCAATATTTCCTAAAATACTTACCCCATAAGCCATTACCATACCAAACATAGCAATCATTGCACCGCCTAATACAGGTAAAGGAATAATATTAGCCAGAGCACCTAGTTTAGGTATACAACCACTTATTAAAAGTAAGACTACCATTCCGTATATGACTTTATTTTTCTTAGCTCCAGAAAGTGAAACAAGTCCTACATTTTGCGAATAAGCTGTATAAGGGAAAGAATTAAAGATTGATCCTAAAATGATGGCTAGACCTTCCGCAGTGTAACCTTTACGAAAATCTTTACGTTCTAGTTTACGACCAGTGATTTCACTTAATGCATGATATACACCAGTTGATTCAATCAGACTTACAATTGCTACAATTGTAAACACTAATGTTGCACCGAAATCAAAGCCAAATCCTGAGAAACGGAATGGTCGTGGAATACCGAGCCAATGTGCGTCACCAACTTGGCTAATATTAACTAATCCAAAGATACTAGCCAATATAGTGCCTATAACTAAACCAATCAAAATTGCAATAGATTTTAAGAATCCCGTTGTAAATCGTTGTAATAGTAAGATAACAATAAGTGTCACTCCACCTAAAATTAGATTTTTAGGGTTACCATAATCTTTAGCGCCTTGACCACCAGCAAGATAATTCATAGCAACGGGCATTAAGTTAATTCCGATAATTGTAACTACACTACCTGTAACAACAGGTGGGAAAAATTTAACTAAATAAGAAAAGAATGGAGCAATGATCACAACTAAGATACCTGATAGGAACAATGATCCATATAACACGTCTAAACCTTTAGTCTGTCCAATTAAAATCATAGGTGCTACAGCAGTAAATGTACATCCTAAAACAATAGGTAGCCCTGTACCAGTAATCTTATTTGCTTGTAAAAATGTAGCTACTCCACACATAAAAATATCTACTGTAATTAAATAAGCAATCTCTTCAGGTGAGAATTTTAAACTTGTTCCTACAATGATAGGTACTAAAATAGCACCTGCATACATTGATAATAAATGTTGTACACTTAAAATTAAATTTTTCATTCATCTTCACCTAGTAAAGTCACTTTATTCCCTGTTAAGGAAGCAACTTTACATAATGAAGAAACAGTTAAACCAACCTCTTCCAATCTTTGTCGTCCATCTTGGAAACTTTTTTCTACAACAATTCCTATGCCTACTGTTTCTGCTTTAGCTTGTTGTGCAATGTCGTACAATCCAAGTGAAGCATCACCATTTGCTAAGAAATCATCAATAATTAATACTTTATCTTCAGACCCTAAAAATTCTTCTGATACAATCACTGTACTTGTTTTATTTTTAGTAAATGAATGGATATCAGTACTGTAAAATCCATCTTTTAAAGTACTTGGCTTTGCTTTTTTCGCAAATAAGCATGGCACATCGAAATGTAATGCAGCCATGATTGCAGGAGCAATACCGGAAGCCTCAATAGTTAAAATTTTCGTAATCCCTTTATCCTTAAATTGTTTATAAAATGTTTGACCCACTTCATACATTAATTTGGCATCAATTTGATGATTTAAAAATCCATCAACTTTTAATATTTTTTCATCAATGACTACGCCATCTTCCTTGACTTTTTGTTCGAGCGCTTCCACTTCAAAACCTCCTAAACTTTATATAAAAAAACCCGAAACTTTTATCTAGTTTCAGGATCTATAAGTGAACAAGTACGATACACATTCATTTGTAACTTAGAAGTAAATAATTTAGATTTATAGATGATAAACAATACTTTACATTATACAAATGATAATATAGTACAAGACATCTTAGCCAATCCTCAAACTTCTCATTAACTTCCTTACCTTTGTACTTGAACTCATAGTCGCGTTGTTTATGGCAACACGGTAGAAACTTCTAAAGCCATATTCTTCAGATTATATGAGCAATATAAATTATTTAATGATAATAGCAAATTTTAAGCTTATTTTCAATAACTGATGGAGAGTTTATCCTTGTAATCACACTACTTATAAATGTAAGCGTTTAATATCATATAAAAAAACTGTATTTGTAAAACACATATGTTTAATTATATAATTATATAGAAACGTTTTATATCTATTCATTAGGGTATAAATATTTAAAAGTAGCATGAAATGATGGAGGACGATGAATATGCCAGATATTACAGTTATAGATAATGAAAATCAAATTTACAATGTGATTGAAAAGAAAAAAGCAGAAGGATATTCAGAAAATGAGATATTTGTTATCAGTAAATCTAAATTACATTTAGATGATTTACATAATTCTCAAGTAACACTTATAGCAACAAGTGGTTCATTCAGTGATCACATGTCACGCTTATTAACCGGTGAAGATGGTGAAGAAGCTGTATTGAATAATTTCAAACTATCTGATAACCAAGCAGAACAATATAAAAAAGATATGCTTGATGGCAAATTTTTAGTAATCGCTAGAAAAGACGCTTCTTCACATAATGAAGTTGAAAAAAACAACGCAGCTTATGAAGAAGTTGATATCACTCATTACGCTAATGAGTCTAAGGGTCCAAAATCTTAAAAATAAGTTTAACCATTCATTGTATTTATTCATGTCGATTGTTAAATGAATATAATTTCTTACAAATTAACAGTCAAAAATTAATATATGCTTCTTTCAAAGTAAAGTGTGAATCATTTATAACTTTGAAAGAAGTTTTTTAATATATTTTGTATTATGATGTGCTACTTTACAAATGTGCTATACTTAAAAAAATATGATGCGGGGAGATCGCTATGAAATTTCACACTATTCATTCTTTAGAAGACGCTTATTATCAAAAAGCCGTCGAGTTTTATAATAAACAATTAGATGTTGATTTTTTTGAAGACAGCATTATCACAAAACGGTCCTTACAGAATAATAAAACAGAAAATGATTATGTTTTTATTGTTGGTATTGAGAAAGAAAATATAATCAGTTTGGCTACAGCGCACTACGAGGCAACAACAAATTCAGCCTTTTTAGTCCACTTATTAGCTGTAGTTGATTCAAACTATGATGAAATCATATCTCAAACTTTAAATGAAGTTGAAACTCACCTAAATATATTATCTAATAAAGTACATGCTAGAGATATTAACTTTTTAATGATTGAAGTCCCGAAACTTGATAATAGTATATTAGATAATCAATTAATTAAACGACGTCATCATACCTTATTAGAAAATGACTTTGAACAACAATATGACATTGATTATTTGCATCCTAACTATACGTTTGAAGAAACACCTATACGTACTGACTTATTTATTAAATCTAACATTGAACTTACAAAAGACATCTATCCTGCTAGTGTGAAATCTAATTATATTCTCAAATATGTATTTGCGAATGGAATTTCTAGAGATATTATATACCCCCTTTTAGAAAAGATGAATTTACGTTTACCTTGATAGAACACTTGAAAAGCGCGATATAAAAGGTTAAACTAATATGCGAGGTTAGACTGACGTGTCACTAACCGAAGACAAACGTCAGTGTAAATGAACAATATTCTATAGATACGAAAGGACTTCAAATTATGTTAACTAAAGAATTCGCTCAACGTGTCAAACTAAGTGAAAAACAAGTCCGCAAAATCGTCCAACATTTAGAAGAACGAGGATATCAACTTAGTAAGACTGAATATCGTGGTCGTGAGGCTACAGACTTTAAAGAAGAAGATATTGAACTTTTCCAAGATATTGCAGAAAAGGTAAAACAAACAAATAGCTATGATTTAGCTTTCGAAGAATTAGAAAAAGAAAAAGATTTTTTACAAGTTATCGTTAAAGAAGACCAACAACAGTTACCAGCTGATCAAGGCGTCACACAATTGGTAGAAGACTTACGTACGGAAATACAAAAAATGCGTGAAGAACGTCAAATGTTAGGTCAGATGATTACTCAAGTTCATCAACAGCAAAATGAACTTAAAGAATTACAAAGTCAAATTACTGAAAAATTGAAAGCAAATAATGAGTCATTAGCTGCCATCCAAACATCACAACAAGCCATTCAAACTGCTCAAAAAGAACAATCTGATTATACTAAAAATAATTTAGTTAAAGAAATTAATGATAACAATCAACAAGCGATTGATAATTTAAAAGAACATCAAACTTATGTTTCATCTTCAAATGAGAAAAAAGGATTCTTAGCTAGACTATTTAATCTTTAATGTAACAATTGTATATAGTGCTATTTACTAAAACAGGATTGAAATTAAAAAGATTTCGATCCTGTTTTTTTGTTTTAATACTCATTTAATGTCTATTTATAATTAATTTGTAAAAATATTTAGTAATTTATGTTATTTAAAGTATTGAATTATTATATATTTAATACTATTCTTATGAAATGTGTCGGATTTAACTAATAAAAGGAGAATCATTATATGGGAACATTATTTTCAATTATTAATATTGTCATAATGTTGATTTTCATTATCGGCTTATTCATTATGGCTAAAAAACATGTATCATTCCCTAAACGAGTCTTTACCGCTCTAGGATTAGGAATTGTATATGGTATTATTTTACACCTTATTTATGGTGTTAATTCTAAAGTGCTTGAAACTACAACTGATTGGTTTAGCATCGTTGGAGATGGCTATGTGACATTATTACAAATGATTGTTATGCCTCTTATTTTTATTTCTATTGTTTCAGCATTTAGTAAGATACAAATTGGCGATAAATTTGCTAAGATAGGTTCTTATATTTTTATGTTTTTAATTGGTACTGTCGCTATTGCAGCCGTTGTAGGTATTTTTTATGCCATTGTATTTGGCCTTGATGCTTCAAGTATCGATTTAGGTAGTGCAGAATATGCACGAGGAAATGAAATTAGTAGTGAGGCGAAGCAACTTACAGCGAATACACTACCACAACAAATTCTTGAATTATTACCAAACAATCCGTTCTTAGATTTTACTGGTCAGAGAACAACTTCAACTATTGCAGTAGTAATATTTGCCATTTTTGTAGGATTTGCATACTTACGTGTTGCACGTAAACAACCTGATAATGGTAGCTTATTAAAACGTGGTATTGATGCTGTTTATGCTCTCATCATGTCAATTGTTACCTTTGTTTTAAGATTAACTCCTTATGGAATTATCGCAATTATGGCTTCTACAATTGCTACAAGTGATTTTGCAGCAATTTGGACATTAGGTAAATTCATGATTGCATCTTATGCAGCTTTACTTACAATGTATGTTATTCATTTAATTATTTTAGCGATTATGGGAATCAACCCTATTCGTTATGTCAAAAAAACACTTGAAGTACTGATTTTTGCATTTACATCACGTTCAAGTGCAGGAGCGCTTCCTTTAAATGTGCAAACTCAAACGCAACGTTTAGGAGTACCTGAAGGTATTGCAAACTTCTCAGCTTCATTCGGCTTGTCTATTGGCCAAAATGGATGTGCTGGTATTTATCCAGCAATGCTTGCTATTATGGTTGCTCCTGTTGCTCATGTTGACATAGATATACCATTCATTCTTACACTAATTGCTGTTGTAGTTATTAGTTCATTTGGTGTAGCTGGCGTTGGTGGCGGTGCAACTTTCGCTTCAATTCTTGTATTATCAACTTTAAACTTACCAGTTGCATTAGCGGGTGTATTAATTTCTATCGAACCAATTATTGATATGGGTCGTACTGCTCTAAATGTCAATGATTCTATATTAGCAGGTACTGGTACAGCACGTTTAACAGGTAACTTAGATAAAGAAAAATTTAATTCTAATCATTATGGAGAATTATCCACAGAATCATAAATAACAAGAGAGGCAGAATTTCGAACAAATTCTGCCTCTCTTTTTTCGGTTTTATTTTATCTTTTCATTAATCCAGATTTATTTAATTGCTCTAACATATCTAATCGTGCTTTTCCACTTAAAAATCCAGCAACTTGTTGAGACCAGGTTTCATTTCTCACACCATTTGTACGGTCTTGATAATATTTACTAACCAATTGATCATAAGCGTTTAATGTTTCTTTTTGTTGTGCATTATTACTATTATAGACATTTTTATGGAAGACATGTTCAAAAGGTAAACGTGGTTTTGGTGATCCATTTTCATCCTCAGCTGGCTCCCCTACAGCCATACCAAATAGAGGGAAGGCATATTCAGGTAAGTCTAAAATCTCACGTACACGTCCGACATCATTGCGAAGCGAACCTAAGTATACAATGCCATAGCCCATATCTTCAGCTGCTAAAGCAATATTTTCTGATACTAATGCAACATCAATGGCACCAACTAACAAGCCCTCAGCTGACTCAAATGACGTCTCCATGTGTTGTTCTACATCTTCATTAATAAGACTATGACGATAATAATCTAAAACAAATACAAATAAATAGCCATTATCTACCACATAATGTTGACCTGATACTTCTTTGAGTTCTGCTTTAATTTCTGGGTCTTCTACTCCAATAATTGAATATGTTTGTAAATAACTAGATGTTGAAGCACTTTGCCCAGCTTCAATTAACTTTCTAACAACGTCTTCACTTAAAGGTTGATCTTTAAATTTTCGAACTGAATGATGTTTTTTAGCTAATTTGTAAACATAATCTGACATTAAGTCCACTCCTTTTTTAATTACTGAATATATGTTAACAATTTATATTTTATTTTTCTTCCAAATTGCCCTTTATTTTAAATTAAGATTTGCATGCTAAACTAATTAAAGTTATCATAATAATGACAATTTTCAGATATCAAAGGAGAGATACTATGACTCACGCTAACAAAGAAGTTTCAACAGCCTTATATCAAGCTTTTACATCAAAAAAACCGATTGATTTTATCAGTTCCTCTTTTGAACTAAATGAGTTAGAAGCCTATCACACACAAGATGATCTCATTAATCAATTAAAAAATAAGCAAAAATCAGAAATTAAAGGTTACAAAGTAAGTATGACAAGTGCCGCCACTCAAGCCATTGCCAATACAAATGAGCCTGCGTACGGTACTATTTTATCTACTCAAGTAGTCGAAGGTGGTAACTCCATCTCATTATCAACATTATTTGATCCATTACTTGAACCTGAACTTATCTTTGAATTAACTGCAGATTTACCAGAGAATGCAGATGTTCAAACCATCTTAGAAAGTGTAAAAGTAGCTCCAGGTATTGAAATTCCTGACGCACGTTATAAAGATTGGTTCCCTAACTTTGCTTTATCAGATTTAATTTCAGATAATACTGCAACAGGTTTAATTGTGGTTGGAAAAAGAGTAACACCTCTTGATTACAAATCGTTTGCTGATATTAACTTAAAGTTATTTAAAAACGATCAAGAAATTGAAACAGGACATTCTAGTGACGTACTAGGAAATCCTATTGAATCTATAAAATGGTTAAATAAAAAATTACATTCACATGGAAAACGTTTAGAAAAAGGTCAATTTATTTCTTCAGGTACATTTATTTCACCACTACATTTAGAAAAAGGTATTTATATTGCTGAATACGAGAAAGTAGGAAGTGTAAAAGTAGAAGTCAAAGACTGATTTTAATAAAATAATATTGAAAATACTTGATACTCTCTTCAGATTTATATGTTTCATAGCGTAACTTGAAGAGAGTTTTCATCTATTATTTTTGATTTCCATTATCAAATACTTTCCTTTAGTTGAGAATAGATTTAAGCGAAAAGATGTATTTGTATTTACAATTTACATTTTTTAATTAGGAAAAATAAACCTCACAATATCTTAAAAAAGTTAATATTTTTTATATAAACCTTATTATATCAGTGCTTTATAATGTTTTTCTTACTTTTAAGTATATTATGTTGACGAAATAAAATCTACATGTAATAATATTAATCAAGAGATTAGAATTATTATAAATAAGCAATAATTATTATGTAGTTCTAATTAATATTCGATAAATCAGGAGGAATTTAAGTTATGTCTTTAATTAATAAAGAAATCTTACCTTTCACAGCTCAAGCATATGATCCTAAAAATGATGAATTCAAAGAAGTAAGCCAAGATGATTTAAAAGGTTCTTGGAGCGTTGTTTGCTTCTATCCAGCTGACTTCTCTTTCGTATGTCCAACTGAATTAGAAGATTTACAAAACCAATATAGCCAATTACAAGATCTAGGTGTTAATGTATTCTCAGTTTCAACTGATACTCATTTCGTACACAAAGCTTGGCACGACCATTCAGACGCAATCAGCAAAATCCAATACACTATGATTGGTGACCCTTCTCAAATCATCACTCGTAACTTCGATGTATTAGATGAAGAAGCAGGTTTGGCACAACGTGGTACATTTATCGTTGACCCTGATGGTGTAGTTCAAGCAGCAGAAATTAATGCAGATGGTATTGGCCGTGATGCAAGTACATTAGTAAATAAAATCAAAGCTGCACAATACGTACGTCAACATCCAGGTGAAGTTTGCCCAGCAAAATGGGAAGAAGGTTCTGAATCATTACAACCAGGATTAGACTTAGTAGGTAAAATTTAAGGAGGCATTTAAGTATGCTTAATGCTGATTTAAAACAACAATTACAACAATTATTACAACTTATGGAAGGCGATGTAGAATTTAGAGCAAGTATCGGCTCTGATGATAAATCTAAAGAATTAAAAGATTTATTAGATGAAATCGCTGAGATGACACATCATATTACAATCGTTGAAAAAGAATTAAAACGCACACCAAGTTTTCAAGTAAGTAAACCTGAAGAAGATACTGGTATCACATTTGCTGGTATTCCTTTAGGTCATGAGTTTAATTCACTTGTGCTTGCCATTTTACAAGTAAGTGGTCGTGCGCCTAAAGAAAAACAATCAATCATTGATCAAATTAAAGGTCTTGAAGGTAACTACAATTTTGAAACTTATGTAAGTTTAACTTGTCAAAAATGTCCAGATGTAGTTCAAGCATTAAACTTAATGAGTGTAATTAATCCAAATATCACTCATACAATGATTGATGGTGCTGTATTCCGTGAAGAATCTAAGGATATCATGGCAGTCCCTGCTGTATTTTTAGATGGTGAAGAATTCGGTAATGGTCGTATGACAATTTCTGATATTTTATCTAAACTTGGCAGTACACAAGATGCTTCAGAATACGAAGATAAAGATCCATACGATGTATTAATCATCGGTGGTGGGCCAGCAAGTGGTAGTGCTGCAATTTATACTGCGCGTAAAGGTTTACGCACTGGTATTGTTGCAGATAGAATTGGTGGTCAAGTTAACGATACAGCTGGTATTGAAAACTTTATTACTGTTAAACAAACCACTGGATCAGAATTCTCTTCTAATTTAGCTGCACATATCGAAGAGTATGATATTGATGCTATGACTGGTATTCGTGCAACTAAAATTGAAAAAACTGATAAAGCTATCCGAGTAACTTTAGAAAATGATGCAGTTCTTGAAAGTAAAACTGCTATTATTTCAACTGGTGCAAGCTGGCGTAAATTAAATATTCCTGGTGAAGATCGCTTAATCAATAAAGGTGTTGCCTTCTGCCCTCACTGTGACGGACCTTTATTTGAAAATAAAAACGTTGCAGTTATTGGTGGTGGTAACTCTGGTGTTGAAGCAGCTATCGATTTAGCAGGAATAGTTAAACATGTGACGCTATTTGAATTCGCTCCAGAACTAAAAGCGGATACAGTGTTACAAGAACGTTTACGTTCTTTCCCTAATGTTGATATTCACACAAATGCTAGAACTGCCGAAGTTCTAGGCGAAGATCATGTTACTGGTTTAAGCTATGAAGATATGTCATCTGGTGAAATGAAAGAATTAAGCTTAGATGGTATCTTTGTACAAATTGGCCTTGTGCCAAATACAAAATGGATTGGTGACGCAGTAGAGTTAAATAGCCGTGGAGAAGTCGTTGTGGATCGTGAAAATAACACAAACGTTCCTGGTATTTTTGCTGCTGGTGACGTTACTGACCAAAAATATAAACAAATCATTATATCAATGGGTTCAGGTGCTAACGCAGCATTGAGTGCATTTGATTATATTATTAGAAATTAATTTACAGTTTAACTTTCTACATGAAAGTAAGACTTAGAACTTAACCTATCAAATATCTTCATTTTAAGCAGAGTCATTTTATTAATGGCTCTGCTTTTTTAATTTATTTTTTTACTGATATTGCCACAATTTGTTCATAGATTTATATTAATTTTAAGTCTTAAACATTCAATTCTGTTTCTATAAATGATACTCTATTATTATGCTTAAATAGAAACGTTTACTAATAAAGGAGATTATTGAAATCTATGAAAAAGAGTATGATTATTAGTAATTTTTTAGCATTGTTATTAATATTAAGTGCTTGTGCACCTAATAATGATAATAACGAAGACAATCATAATCAAAGTAACGGTGTTAATGCACCGAAACATGCTAAAAACTTAACTGAAAATGATATTTTTACATCGAATAAATCACATCAAAAGCTTACTGAAGATGAAATGAACCAAGCAATCAAAAAATATCTAGATGTTAATAGTGATATTTTAGATAATAAATATATAATGCAAAGTCAAATCGACCGTCAAAGTTCAGGACAAACAAAAATCACTGATAAACAAGCTACAAAACTTAGTAATTTATCTAATATTGCTGTTAAAAATGACTTACACTTTAAAAAATATGTTGAAAATAACACATTGCCAGACGGCTATAAAGATCATGTAAATCGTATTATTAAATACTTTCATGCTTTGAATAGTACAATTGCAAATGTTGATGAAAGTATCGAACAACTGAATTACCAACCTCAAAATACAATTAACGTTGTAGATGTTCCTACTCATTATGCTGGAGATGTAAATGGAAACCAACAAAATAAAATCAAATCTTTCTTAAATAAGAAAGATATCAAAACAGATGTTTTTGATAAATAGAATAGGTAGTATCCGTTTGAATATGTTATTCAATCCATTAATGGTGACGTCTAATATATAAAAAATCTGAGACGATGAATGATGTCTCAGATTTTTTTATAACTCAATAAGATATGGCTTACAATTTTCAATTACTTTAGTTAATGCTTCTTCTTTATTTATATAGCCAAAGTAAACCATAATACAACGTATCACAACTTGATGTGCAATAATGACTATCGTGTGATTATCTTGAATATGGATCGTTTCGAAAAACTGTTTCACTCTATGATAAACATCATTATAACTTTCCCCCTCAGGCGCTTTTTGAATAAAGCTATGTCGAAAATCTTTATAATTTGAATCATGAAAATAGCGATGATACTTATTATTTTTCATAAGTTTATCCTTAAATTGACCTTCAAATAGACCCAATGAACGTTCACGTAATAATGAGGTAACTGTAGTTGGGATATCGTAAGGGAAGATATATTGATATGTTTCTTTTGTTCTTGTTAAATCAGATACATACACATCATCAATTTTTATATTATAAAAATACGTCTTTAAGTTTTTTGCACTTTCAATGCCCCTTTCAGTTAAAGGAACGTCTAACTGACCACAATAATATGCTCGATTGTACTTATTATCGTAATTAGACTGTGATTCACCATGTCGAATAAGATATAAATTCATGTTTTACCTCCTATTTCAATTTATTATATTAAATAATAATTGAATGAAGTCTACTAATAATACAAATTATATATTTTTAAATAATATAAGTTTTTATGATTGTCAATATTTATATTGCATGATACTATTAACTTGTAGTTATTTAATAACTACAAGTCTTTTATATTCATGAACATAATACTCCTGGATGACGTCTTAACCCGACGTCATCCTCTTTTTTTAGTTTAATAAATAAAAAAAGAGCACTACATAACGTAGTCCTCTTTAAATACTATACTTATTTTTTGATTGCTTTTAAAATTAAAGAAACAATAAAAATAAGAATAATTGCACCGATTAATGCTGGGAAGATTGGTACTCCGCCCCAAACAGGACCCCAAGTACCTAACAATTTACTTCCGATGAATGAACCGATTAAACCAGCAATGATATTACCTAAGATACCACCAGGGATATCTTTACCCATGATCATGCCAGCAATCCAACCGATTAATCCACCAACTATTATCATAATAATAAAGCCCATAGTTAGATTACTCCTTATAGTTTTATTTTATTTACTTCTTATTCATACCACCTATTTCAATTTTATAAACATCATTATTAAAATAATTTATTTTTTATAACAAAAACAACTAAATAATAACACCCACATATTTTATTAGTATTTATTCAATTAATGATTAAAAATATAAGGCTCCTAAAAATAGCAACTATTTTTATATAAAATACTTGCTAAACATTATGAACAAGCATATTATAATAAAATATATAAAAGACTTAATAAATTTTCATATAATAAAATTTTTTTATATACAAAATTGATACTTAGGAGGTTATGTATTATGGGTTCACATGCACTGTATAACTTAAGAAAAAAAAGACATCTTGAAATTAATGAATTAACTGAAATCCTAAACAAAAAGTATGGCACACATTACGAACCACATCAATTATACGAATGGGAAAATCATCAACATGAACCAAAGTTCAAAGATGCAATGATTCTGGCAGATTATTTCAATACATCTTATCAAGTTCTAGTTGAAAGTAAATATAAAGAATATCAACAACAATTTGATGATGTTGATATTCGACTATAAACAACTTTAAAGGAACAAAACATATTCATGTTGAATATAATGTCTTGTTCCTTTGTTTTTATTCTTCGGTATTTGTACTTTGATGATTTGGTTGTGCTTGTTCATTACGATCCATTTGAGAAGTTGTGGGTTCTTCTTTAGTTTGTGTAGAAGCGTCTGTTGAAGTTGAATGATTGTTCTCGGATTGATTCGATGTCTGGACATCATTTTGAGTTTCAGATTGCGCGCTATTTTGATTTTCTTCATTAGATGATGTATGTTGCGTTTCATTATTATTCTTTGTTTCATTATTTTGTACATCATTATTTCGTTGTCGGTTACTTTGTTCTAATTTACTTTCATTCATTTGTTTTCTTTTAGCTTTTTCTTCATCTGTCATATTATTATAATTATCAACAATACTACCTGTATGTTTATCTACAATAGCTACATAAGGTGTACCAGTACCATAAGCGTCACTTGCTGCATAATCTATATAATACATATCGTCAGTACTTTTACTAGGATTGTAATTAAATTCATTTCTTAAACGATGTCCAAATCCTTGATTTTTATACCAATCATAGACAACATCCTCTGCTTGCTGAGGTGTAAGTTCTTTATTCGAAGAATCGTTTGATTGATTGTCACTAGTTGAATGACTTTCATTTGTAGTCGTTTCATTATTTCCATTGATTCCGTTTTCAGATTGGTTTTGAGTATTCTGTTCGGATGACTGAATACTATTATTATCATTTGGTTGAATATCTTCAGTTTGATTATAATTAGTATTTTCATCATTATCATTTTGTTGTGTATCTGATGAATCTATATTCTTCTCATTATTAGTATTATTATTTTTATTTGAATTATTAGGCGTTTTGTTTTTATTATCACTCTTCTCAGTTTTTTGTTTATCCTCTGAACTATCATTATTTCCGCCTGGTAAATGAATATTTAAATCACAAGCACCCAAAAGTAAAGTAGATGCAACAATACCTGCTAATAAATATTTTCCTCTCATTATCATCAAAACTCCTTATGTATATCTCTTTTAATGATAACATTTTATATTGCATCCCTTAAAGATATTACCCAATACATTTTAAAATCAACTTAATATGTATAATCTATCTATTTTTTATTACTCGACATAAAAATAACCCCGCAAGCCTTGAGCTTACGGGGTTTAACACTAATTATATATTAGTTTTCGTCTTTAACATATGGTAATAAAGCCATATGACGAGCACGTTTAATAGCTGTAGTCAACATACGTTGATATTTAGCTGAAGTACCAGTTACACGACGTGGTAAAATTTTACCGCGTTCTGAGATAAAACGTTTTAATAATTCAGTGTCTTTATAATCAATATGTGTAATACCATTTGCTGTGAAATAGCATACTTTTTTACGACGACGTCCGCCTCTTCTTGGTCCACCTGCCATGGTTAATTACCTCCTTTTATATTTTTAATCTCATTCTTTCGTTAGAATGGTAAGTCATCATCACTAATATCAATTGGACCATTCGCATTTGCAAATGGGTTATCTGATTGATTATTGTTTGATGCACGATTGTTATTATTATTATAAGATGTATTTTGTCCTGATTGTGAACCACCAAATCCTTGGCCATAATCTTGGAAATCATTATTTCCTTGATTACGTTGTCCACCTTGTGCATTTTTAGGTTCAAGGAATTGAACACTATCCGCTACAACTTCAGTGACAAATATACGACGACCTTCTTGATTTTCATAACTGCGTGATTGTATGCGACCATCAACGCCAGCTAAACTACCTTTTGAAAGATAGTTATTTACGTTTTCTGCTTGTCTTCTAAATACAACAACGTTAATAAAGTCAGCTTCGCGTTCCCCTTGAGCATTCGTGAAAGTACGGTTAACTGCTAGAGTAAATGTCGCTACACTTACGCCTGAGGGAGTACTTCTGTATTCTGGATCCTTAGTTAAACGACCTACTAATACAACTCGATTTATCATTTCAACGCCCCCATTTAATTATTACTTATCTTGGTCTTCACGGATAACGATATAACGGATAATATCGTCATTGATTTTAGCTAAACGTTGGAATTCGTCTGTAGCTCTGTTATTATCTGTTTTAATGCGTACGATGAAGTAGAAGCCTTCTTTGAAATCTTCAATTTCGTAAGCAAGACGGCGTTTACCCCAGTCTTTTTCTTCTAAAACTTCTGATCCTTCTGAAGCTAAGATACCGTTAAAGCGTTCAACAACTGCTTTTTTAGCATCTTCTTCAATGTTAGGACGTACGACATACATAATTTCATATGTTCTCATTTTATAATTGCACCTCCTTGTGGTCTATGCGGCCTATCGAATCCTATCAATAGGCAAGGAATAATTTTCATTACTCACAATCAAGAATTATAGCATAGGTGATTACTTTTTACAATAAATATTATTTGAAATATTTTGTCTGAAAGTGGATAAGATTTATCGTATTGGCCTATAAATTTATATTCAAACTTTAAACATATCTTTTCAAAAGAGAACTGATATTCTATAATATCCTTGAGGTGTAACTATGCAATTAGATTTAGATTGGAATAAAGGTTTTCAAGAGTTTCAAGAAATCTTAAATTGCGGTATCACTCCAGAGTGGCTATACTGTGCAAAAGCCAATATGATTCTTGAGCCAGCTTATACTGGAGAAGGTAAACAGTTTTTTAGCACCAAAGATATTGTTAAAGCAAGTAAAGTTATACCGTTTTTTTAAGATATAACCATAATGATATAACTAAAGCGCGACGTCTATAATAAATAGATGTCGCGCTTTTTTATATTCCTATACATTAAATCGGAAGTGAACAATATCTCCGTCTTGCATAATATAATCTTTACCTTCTAAACGTTGTTTACCTGCTTCTTTCGCACCTTGCTCACCACCATGCTCAACATAGTCGTCATAACTTGTTACTTCGGCACGAATGAAACCACGTTCGAAGTCTGTATGAATGATACCTGCACATTGTGGTGCCGTCATCCCTTGTCTAAATGTCCAAGCACGTACTTCTTGAACACCTGCTGTAAAGTAAGTAGATAATCCTAACAAATCATATGTTGTTCTGATAAGACGATCGAGGCCTGGTTCTTCAATACCTAAGTCTTCTAAAAACATTTCTTTATCTTCATCATCAAGTGTTGCAATTTCTTCCTCGATTTTTGCGCTAATGACGATAACTTCAGAATCTTCTTTTGCTGCGTACTCACGAATGGTTTTCACTTTATCATTTTCATCGTCACCAATTTCATCTTCGCCAACGTTTGCAATATATAACATTTTTTTAGATGTTAATAATTGAGCTTGATTTACATATTTTTGATCTTCTTCGTTAAAATCTAAACTACGAACTGGATTTCCTTCTTCTAACGCTTCTTTTATTCTAGATAAAATGCGGAACTCCATTTCGGCTGTTTTATCTTTTTGACGTGCCATTTTTTCAATTCGAGGCAAACGTTTCTCTACTGATTCTAAATCAGCTAAAACAAGTTCCATATTAATGACTTCAATATCATCTAATGGATTTACACGGCCAGCGACGTGTGTCACATTTTCATCATCGAAAGCACGTACTACCTGACAAATAGCGTCTACTTCACGAATATGTGATAAGAATTTATTTCCTAAACCTTCACCTTTTGAAGCACCTTTAACAATACCTGCAATATCTGTGAATTCGAAAGTGGTAGGAATCGTTTTCTTAGGTTCTACCATTTCTGTTAATTTATTCAAACGTGTATCTGGTACTTCTACAATCCCGACATTCGGGTCAATCGTAGCGAAGGGATAGTTCGCAGCGAGCGCACCTGCTTTTGTAATTGCATTAAATAGAGTAGATTTACCAACATTAGGCAAACCTACGATACCTGCTGTTAAAGCCATGAATCATTCTCCTAACTTTCTGTATCTTGATGAGATACTAATATTTTTTTTATTTTTTTATCAAACACTTGTCGTGGAATCATAATACTTCTTTGACAATTTTCACATTTAATTCGTATATCTGCACCCATGCGAATAATTTTAAATCGATTTGTTCCACAAGCATGTTGTTTTTTCATTTCTACTATATCATTTATACCATATTTTGGTGTCACAACATTACCCCCAACATTTATTAAGCGTCTTGTTTATCGGTATTTCTTACGTACATGGGTTGTGGCAATTTAATACCTTCTTGTACAAACATTTTTTGAATTTCTTTGCGTAAAATTCTAGAACCTGAAGCACCTTCTCCAGGAATAGTTTCTGCTGATATTCTTATGATAACTTTTGTTTCATCTAACCCATCAATTCCTAAAACAACTGGATCAGTAATGAATAAGTAGTATTTACTACGCATTGCTGTAAATAATTTATTTAATTTCTTTTCAACTTTATCTAAATTTTCATCAACTGAGACTGGAATTTCTACAATTGACGTACCATTAGTAATAGAATAGTTAGTAATCTCACCCATACTACCATTTGGTAAAATAGTTAACTCCCCAGTGATGGTATTAATACGCGTTGATCTCAATCCTATAGATTTTACTGTTCCTTCAGCAACTGTAGTACCACCGCTATTAATTTTAACATAATCACCTACATCAAACTGATTTTCAAAAATAATGAAAAATCCAGTAATAATATCTTTGACTATAGTCTGGGCTCCAAAACCAACAGCGATACCTACAACACCAGCGCTGGCGATAATTCCGTTTACGCTAATTCCAAATTTACTTAATACTGTTGTGAGCACGATAAACCACACAATGTATCTTACAACATTTTTGATAAGGGACACGAGCGTTTTAGAGCGTTTTTTATTTCCTCTATTACTTTTATTTTGAAATTTAAATGCTTCTTCTATCGCTTTATTAATAATTCCAATTACAATTAAGCCTACTAAAATATAAATAATAACCATTGCTAATTTAGTTGCTAAATTTGTATATACTTCGGGTTCTGTTAATGGTTGAAATAGCGATGTTAACACGTTCTTCAATTGATTCATAATAGCCCCCTCCTTTTCTATTTAGTCCACCTTAAATTTATATTCCAATTTATTTATTATACAAAATTTTTTCTAAAATTGTATCAGTCTTTTGATTTATCATTTTCTTTTTTATTTTATTAATAGGATACTATTTATTAAGTTTATCTATAATACGTCTAAACTCAGCCTCGGATTTAAACTCAAACACAATTTTCCCAACATTTTTAGATACAGATATATCTATATGAGTTCCAAATTTTTCCTTAAGCGCACGTTCTTGTTTCTGTATGAATTTGGGTTTACTTGGAGTATTTAATTTTTCTTTTTTAGACTGCCCACCGTCTTGAATTTCAGAAACAACTTTCTCTAAATAACGTACACTCCACCCCTCTTTGATTGCTTGTTTACCTATACGTTTCATCGTATTTACATCTTTTAATGCAAGTAAAGTACGTCCATGGGCACCTGACATGCGATGCTCTCTTACAAGCTTAGCAATATCAGAGGGTAAATTTAGTAATCTTAGCATATTAGCAATGTAAGGACGTGATTTTCCTAACCTTTCAGCAACTTTTTGTTGTGTCAAACCAAGATCGTTCATTAATCGTTGATAACTTTCAGCTTCTTCAATTGCATTCAAATCTTCTCTTTGTAAGTTTTCTATAATGGCTAATTCCATCATGTCAGAATCAGAAAGGGATTTTACAATTGCAGGAACTTCCTCTAACCCAGCTAATTTAGAAGCTCGAAAACGTCGTTCTCCTACAACGATATAATATCCATTGATCGTTTTTCTTAAAACAATAGGTTGAAGTATACCATGAGTTGTTATAGAATCTGCTAAATCTTGAAGTTTCTCCTCATCAAATGTTTTTCTAGGTTGATAGGGATTAACTTTAATACTTGAAATTTTAATATGTTGTACGTGTTCATCATTATTTAATTGAATACGTTGATCTTCAATATGGTCCACTCATAGTCCTCCCTTATCTTTAAAGTCATTACTTAATTTTAAAAAAAGCGTGTTATATCTACAAGTCTTATAAACTTTTTTAAGAAAAATTTTACTAGGTAGAAAGTATATATATCAATCATTCAACCGCTTTCTGAATTTATTATTTAATCATAATTTTCAGAAAAGTTGTTGACAAATGTAATTTATGTCTGTAAGCTATGAATTAACTTAAAAAAACACAAATTACACACGGTAATAAGGAAAGTAAAACTTACACTGCAGATACAGAGAGTCTTGTAAGCTGAGAAGAGACATTGAAAGAAAGTTTGAAAATGGCCTTTGAGTGTTGATGCCAATATGAGGTATCAACGGGTTCGCCCGTTATAGCGATACAGTATTAACATTTATTGTTTAATGGCGTACTGGAATCACCGACGTCACTAAATTATCGTTAATACTCATTTATCATTAAAAGTTAAATGAGTTTTTTTATTACAGATATATCTGATACTTTACGATAATGTGTGTCACTTTTTCAAGTACTCCTAAAACATGATGGCGTACTGTTTGAGGTTACTTTAGCAATAAAGTAGCAAACAAAGGTGGTACCACGAAACAAGCTTTCGTCCTTTACATCCGATACATATCGGGTTTAAAGGACGGAAGCTTTTTTTATTTAGAAAATGATAGGAGGATTTGAAATGAAAGATACTCAATTAGCACAAATTTCATTAACAAAGGATTTGACTGGCGCAATTGCTAATCCAATTTACTTATCGACGGCATATCAACATCCTCACCTAGGTCAGTCTACAGGATATGATTACACACGAACGAAAAATCCAACGCGCTCTTCATTTGAAGAAGCATTTGCCAAATTAGAAGGTGGTACAGCTTCATTTGCAACTTCAAGTGGTATGGCTGCAGTTCAACTTATTTGTAACTTATTTAAACCTGGTGATGAAATTTTAGTAGCGTTTGATTTATATGGAGGAACATTTAGATTATTTGATTATTATGAACAACAATACGGTATTCATTTTAAATACGTTGATTTTTTAAATTATGAAGAAGTCGAAAACAGTATAAATAAACATACAAAAGCACTCTTTATCGAACCAATTTCGAATCCTCAAATGATTCAAATTGATGTAGAACCCTATTATGTTCTAAGTAAAAAACATCATCTATTAACAATCATTGATAACACGTTTTTAACTCCATACTTATCAACACCTTTAGAACAAGGTGCTGACATTGTTTTACACTCAGCTACAAAATATATAGGTGGTCATAATGATGTACTTGCAGGCGTAGTGACAGTTAAAGATGACACGCTTGCTGAACAATTAGGTCAATTTCACAATATGATTGGCGCCACATTGTCTCCACTTGATTGTTACTTGCTCCAAAGAGGTTTGAAAACACTACATCTCAGAATAGAACGATCTCAAGACAATGCACGTCGTCTCGCAAAACGTTGTGAAACATCCGATTCTATTGATGAAGTACTCTATAGTGGAAAAACAGGTATGCTAAGTTTACGTCTTAATAAGGCTTATAGCGTAGCTAAATTTTTAGAAAATTTAGAAATTTGTATTTTTGCAGAAAGTTTAGGAGGAACTGAAACCTTTATTACTTTCCCATATACACAAACACACGTCGACATGCCAGATGATGAAAAAGACAAACGCGGTATTGATGAACATTTAATTCGCTTATCCATTGGTATTGAAGATTATAAGGATGTTGAAGCAGATATTATTCAAGCATTAGAAAATTCTAAAGTAGGAGTGATTTCATGAGCTTATCTAAAGAAACAGAAGTGATATTTGATGAACATAGAGGTGTAGATTACGATTCAGCAAACCCACCATTATATGATTCTTCAACTTTCCATCAAAAAGTACTTGGTGGTAACGCAAAATTTGATTATGCCAGAAGTGGTAATCCTAATCGTCAATTATTAGAAGAAAAATTAGCTAAACTTGAAGGCGGCCAATATGGATTTGCTTATGCTTCAGGTATTGCAGCAATATCAGCCGTATTACTCACATTACAAGCTGAAGATCATGTCATTTTACCAGATGATGTGTATGGCGGAACATTTAGACTAACTGAACGTATTTTAAATCGTTTTAATATTAAATTTACGACGGTAAATGCGACTCATCCTGAAGAAATTGAACAAGCCATTCAACCTAATACAAAATTAATTTATATAGAAACACCATCGAACCCATGCTTTAAAATCACTGATATTAAAGCAGTTGCTCATATCGCTAAAAAGCATGATCTACTTTTAGCAGTAGATAATACATTTATGACTCCGTTAGGTCAATCTCCACTTGCACTTGGTGCTGATATAGTGGTTCATTCTGCAACAAAATTCTTAGGTGGACATAGTGATATTATTGCTGGCGCTGCTATTACAAATCGCAAAGACGTCGCTGAGGCACTTTACCTACTCCAAAATGGAACAGGAACTGCCCTATCTGCACATGATAGTTGGACTTTAGCCAAACATTTAAAAACATTACCTGTTCGTTTTAGACAATCTACATCGAATGCTGAAAAGCTTGTAGACTTTCTAAGTCAAAGAGATGAAGTTGCTGAAGTGTATTATCCGGGAAATAGTGATTTACATTTATCACAAGCTAAAAGTGGCGGTGCAGTCATTGGCTTTCGTCTAAAAGATGAAACAAAAGCTCAAGCATTTGTAGATGCGCTAACTTTACCACTTGTATCTGTAAGTTTAGGAGGAGTAGAAACTATTCTCTCACATCCAGCCACAATGTCTCATGTAGCTGTTCCAGAAGAAGTGAGAAACGAACGTGGCATTACATTTGGTCTATTCCGTCTAAGCGTAGGTCTTGAAAAACCTGAAGAACTCATAGCTGATATTGACTACGCATTGAAGGAGGCATTTAATGAGTCGATTATTGAACCATTTGAAGAACAACGTTTTAGTAGCTGATGGCGCAATGGGAACAATCCTCTATTCCGAGGGCCTAGATACTTGTCCTGAAGCATATAATCTTACACATCCCAATAAAGTTGAACGTATTCATCGTTCATATATAGAAGCAGGAGCTGATGTCATTCAGACAAATACGTATGGCGCTAACTTTGAAAAATTAAAAGTATTTGGCTTAGAGCATAAAGTAAAAGAAATTCATAAAGCCGCTGTACAAATTGCAAAACGCGCAGCCAATAAAGAGACATTTATCTTAGGAACGGTGGGTGGCTTCAGGGGAATAAAACAAGAAGACTTATCGCTTTCTACTATTCAATATCATACAGACAATCAAATTGATACGTTAATTGAAGAAGGTGTAGATGGTTTACTATTTGAAACCTACTACGATTTAGATGAATTAACGAGTGTGATAACAGCGACACGTCAAAAGTACGATATTCCAATTATCGCACAACTGACCGCTTCTAATACAAATTATCTCGTTGATGGTACAGAAATTAACGATGCGTTAAAACAGCTCGTTGAATGTGGCGCAAATGTGGTGGGCTTAAATTGTCACCATGGCCCACATCACATGCAACGCTCATTTTCACATATCGAACTCCCAGAAGATGCCTATCTCTCATGTTATCCTAATGCGAGCCTACTCGATATTGAAAATAGTGAGTTTAAATATAGCGACAATGCTAAATATTTTGGTGATGTTGCACAAGAATTAATTAACGAAGGCATTCGTTTAATTGGTGGTTGTTGTGGTACTACACCGGAACATATCTCTTACATTAAAGAATCTGTAAAAGATTTAAAACCAGTTAAAACTAAAAAAGTTATTCCAATTCATCGAACAATTAATACAAATGCAAAACGTACATTAAAACAAAATTTAACATCAAAAGTAAAACAGAGACCTACTGTGATTGTTGAATTAGACACTCCAAAACATCTCGATACGGAATTGTTCTTTGAGAATATAGGTAAGCTAGATGAAGCAAATATTGATGCAGTTACACTTGCAGATAACTCTCTCGCTACTGTAAGAGTCAGCAATATCGCTGCTGCAAGTTTAATCAAACAACGATATGATATCGAACCTCTTGTTCATATCACATGTCGCGATCGTAATCTAATTGGTTTACAATCTCATCTACTTGGCCTTTCACTCATCGGTGTTAGTGAAATTTTAGCCATTACAGGAGACCCTTCAAAAGTAGGTCATCTACCAGGCGCAACGAATGTTTATGATGTTAATTCAAAAGGCTTAACAGAACTTGCGCTACGATTTAATCAAGGTATTAATGTTGATGGTGATGCGCTGAAGAAACATACCAACTTTAACATCGCCGGGGCGTTCGATCCAAACGTTCGTAAATTAGACGGGGCAGTTAAACGCCTTGAGAAAAAAGTAGCGGCAGGTATGAGTTACTTTATTACCCAACCTGTATATAGTAAAGAAAAAATCAAAGAGGTATATGAAGCAACCAAACATCTTGATACCCCACTTTTTATCGGTATCATGCCTATTGCAAGCTACAATAACGCACTTTTCTTACATAACGAAGTGCCTGGAATTAAAATGTCAGAAGATGTATTAAATCAATTTAAAGCAGTAAAAGATGATAAAGAAAAAACAAAAGAATTAAGTTTGAGACTGTCTAAAGAATTAATCGATACGGTACATGAATACTTTAATGGTTTATATCTCATTACACCTTTCCAACGTATTGATTATTCATTAGAGCTCGCAGCATATTCTAAAGCAATTACCCAAAACAAGGAGGCAATATTATGACAACAATTAAAACTTCAAACTTAGGATTCCCAAGATTAGGTAGAAAAAGAGAATGGAAAAAAGCAATCGAAAGCTATTGGGCTAAAAAAATCGATAAAACTGAATTAGATCAAACATTAACAGACTTACATAAAGAAAATTTATTACTTCAAAAGAATTATAATTTAGACAGTGTACCTGTTGGTGATTTCTCATTATATGACCATATTCTTGATACATCATTACTTTTCAACATTATTCCTGAACGTTTCCAAGGACGTACAGTAGATGATGATTTATTGTTTGATATTGCACGTGGTAATAAAGAACATGTTGCAAGTGCATTAATTAAATGGTTTAACACAAACTATCACTATATTGTTCCTGAATGGGATAATGTTGAACCTAAGGTGAATCGCAATGTATTATTAGACCGTTTTAACTATGCTAAATCAATTAATGTAAATGCACATCCTGTCATTGTTGGTCCAATCACTTTTGTGAAACTTTCTAAAGGTGGTAATCAATCTTTTGAAGAAAAAGTTCAAACATTACTTCCACTATATAAAGAAGTATTACAATCTTTAGTAGATGCAGGTGCTGAATACATTCAAGTCGATGAACCTGTTCTTGTAACAGATGAAAGTGAAAATTATGAAAATATTACTAAAGAGGCTTATGACTACTTTGCTGATGCTGGTTTAGGAGAAAAATTAGTCATACAAACCTATTTTGAACGTGTTAATGTAAAATTCTTAAGCCGTTTACCAGTGGCTGGTCTTGGTTTAGATTTTGTTCATGATCACGGTTATAACTTAGAACAAATTAAAGCAGGAGATTTCGATAAATCTAAAACATTATATGCTGGTATTATTGACGGTCGTAATGTTTGGGCTGCAGATATTGAAGCGAAAAAAGAATTAATCGAAACTTTACAACCTTATACTAAAGCAATTGTAATTCAACCTTCCTCTTCATTATTACACGTTCCGGTATCATTAGATGATGAAACATTAGATACATCAATTGAAGAAGGCTTAAGCTTTGCTACTGAAAAATTAGATGAGTTAGATGCATTACGTCGATTATTTAATAATAATGATAGTAAAAAATATGATGAGTTAAAAGCACGCTATGAACGATTCCAAAGTCAATCGTTCAAAAACCTTGAATATGATTTTGATAGCGTACCAACCAGTCGTAAATCTGCTTTTAAAGACCGTAAAAAAGCACAAGACGCTCGTTTACATTTACCAGATTTACCAACAACAACGATCGGCTCATTCCCTCAAACAAGAGAAGTACGTAAATACCGTGCAGACTGGAAAAATAATCGAATTTCAGACGAAGAATATAACAACTTCTTAGAAAATGAAATCGCACGTTGGATTAAAATCCAAGAAGAGATTGGCTTAGATGTACTTGTACACGGTGAATTCGAACGTAATGACATGGTTGAATTCTTCGGTGAAAAACTTCAAGGTTTCTTAGTCACAAAATTTGGATGGGTTCAATCTTATGGTTCACGTGCTGTAAAACCACCAGTCATTTATGGAGATGTAAAATGGACTGCACCTTTAACAGTTAAAGAAACTGTTTATGCACAAAGCTTAACTGATAAACCTGTTAAAGGTATGTTAACTGGTCCAGTCACTATCTTAAACTGGTCATTCGAACGTGTAGATGTTCCTCGTAAAGTCGTTCAAGATCAAATTGCCTTAGCTATTGACGAAGAAGTATTAGCACTTGAAGAAGCAGGTATTAGCGTCATTCAAGTAGATGAACCAGCATTACGTGAAGGTTTACCATTACGTTCTGAATACCATGAACAATACCTTGCTGATGCGGTAAATTCATTTAAACTTGCAACATCTTCAGTCCAAGATGAAACACAAATTCATACGCATATGTGTTATTCTCAATTTGGTCAAATCATTCATGCAATTCATGACTTAGATGCAGATGTTATTTCAATTGAAACATCACGTAGCCATGGTGATTTAATCAAAGACTTTGAAGATATTAACTATGATTTAGGTATTGGATTAGGTGTATATGATATTCATAGTCCACGTATTCCTACTGAAGAAGAAATTGCAACAGCAATTGATCGTTCTTTACAACAAATTGACCGTTCTTTATTCTGGGTTAACCCTGACTGTGGTCTAAAAACACGTAAAGAAGACGAAGTGAAAGATGCCTTAACAGTACTTGTAAATACTGTTCGTAAAAAACGTGAAGAAAAAAATAAACCTGTCGCATAAGATACAGATAAACATGTGAGGGAGAAATTGAGTTTTCTCCCTCTTTTATTCTTATATTAGACTTTCGAGGTGAAACATATGACAAATTATCCATTGTGGGACCAATTACAACAATTAAAAACAGCAGAGTGGGTAGATTTAACCCATACTTTCGATCCAAACATTCCACGATTTAGTGAATTTGAAAAAGGCCAAGTATCCACATTATTTACAGTCAAAGAACATGGCTTTTATGTACAACGTTGGAATATCGTTACACAATACGGCACACACATTGACGCACCGATACATTTTGTAGAGAATAAACGTTATCTTGAGGATCTTGATTTAAAAGAATTAGTCTTACCACTTATCGTGTTAGATTATTCAAAAGAAGTAAAAAATAATGATGACTTTATCGTGACACGCCAACATTTAGAACAGTGGGAAGCGGAGAATGGGCGCATTGAAGAAGGTACCTTTGTTGCTTTACGTACAGATTGGTCAAAACGTTGGCCAGATATTGAACAATTCGAAAATAGAGATACTGATGGTAACCAACATTTACCAGGTTGGGGACTAGATGCTTTAAAATTCTTAATTGAAGAACGCGGTGTAAAATCGATTGGTCATGAAACATTCGATACAGATGCGTCAGTAGATACAGCTAAAAATGGCGATATTGTTGGAGAACGTTATATACTTGGACAAGATACCTTCCAACTTGAACTCTTAACAAACCTAGACCAATTGCCTACGCGTGGCGCAGTCATTTATGCAATTAGTCCCAAACCAAAAGATGCGCCAGGTTTCCCAGTCCGTGCATTTGCTATCAAACCATCTTAAATATAAGTGATATGTTGATAATGAGCGATCAAATTTATCACTTTCCTATATAATATATATCATCCTGATACTAAAGTACTTGAGCAAGACGAAGTATCAGGATGTGTTGTTATTTATATTCATTTTCATATTCTTCTCTCAACACACTATACACATAACTATCTGAGGATTTCCCTTCTACACGTTCATCACTTCTCAATATACCCTCTTGTGTGAATCCACGAATACCATACATAATTATCATCATTGCTTAATTTTGTTGAGCTAAACCTAAAGTTAAAAATCCAACATGAAAAATAATCCATATTATAAATGCTAAAGTCATCAGTCGACGTGGACTAAATACTTCTGCTAGTACTCCAGACATCCATGAAGCCAGTGCTACTATTAATCCATATATAGCTATCACTCTACCTGCTTGTGAATCACTATATCCAAGATCGATAATATACTTAGACAAAAACGCTTGTTCAAATCTATCACCTGTCATAAATATAGCTACCGCTACATAACCCCAATTAATACTCTAGGTAATCCTAAAAGCTGACGATTTTGTTTAGTTAAATCATTAGTCACAATAATTCCACTTTCTCCCTTTGCTTATTTGTGATTTCTTTAAAGTTGTTCATTAGCAAGACGTTCTATAGGAAGACCTTTTTTAAAACGTTCAATATAACGATTAAAGCTTTCTATTTCCTTTTCATTTGGTTTAATTTTGATGGACTCAGTATCTTTAAAAGCAATTTCATTAAGATAACTAGATAAATTTACATCGTTTTCTGCTACAAGATACCTAGCTAAAACGGCAATCCCCCATGCTCCACCTTCACTAGCTGTTTGCATAACACTAACAGGGCTTTGTATTGCTGCTGCTAAAAATGTTTGAGCAACTTTTTTGGTTTTGAATATACCTCCGTGCCCATATATTGAATGAATTTCAATATCTTCATTTTCTTTTAATAAATCAATACCAATTTTTAATGTACTAAATGCACTATATATATGAGTCTTCATTACATTAGCTAAATCGAATGAACTATCTATCGATCGTACTAACATAGGATAACCCTGTTGAACCTCTGTAATAAATTCTCCGGATATATAACCATAAGAAAGTAAATTTCCAAGTTTATCATCACCATTTAAAGCGCTTTCAAATAATTTTGTGAAAAGCTCACTTTTTTCATATTTGACACTCATTACTTCTAATACTTCTCCAAATAAATCAACCCATGCATTAATATCAGATGTGCAATTATTCGCATGTATCATGGCTACTTCATAGCCATCTGGTGTTGTGACAATATCCACTTCCGGATAAACGTTTTTCAATGATTTGTCTAATACAATCATTGAAAAGATACTTGTTCCCGCAGATATATTACCAGTCTTTGGAGCTACGCTATTTGTAGCTACCATCCCAGTTGCAGCGTCAGCTTCTGGAGCACACATAGGACAGCCTGCTTCTAATTGACCATTGGGATCAATAAGTTTTGCTCCTGTTTCTGTTAAATAACCTGCATTTTCACCTGCTACCACAACTTTTGGTAATATCTCTAAAATATCTTGATGATATCCCATTTCAGAAAAAAGTTGATTAAATGTTTTAGCAATATCTTGTCGATACTCTTTAGTTTCTACATCAATAGGAAACATTCCCGACGCATCACCTATACCTAATACTTTTTCATCTGTTAAGTACCAATGAATATAACCAGCAAGTGTGGTCATATAATCTACTTTAGCAACATGAGACTCATCATCTATAGCTGATTGATATAATTGAGCAATACTCCAACGTTCTGGAATGTTAACCTGAAATGCTTCTCTTAAAATCTTAGCCGCCTGATTAGCATTGTTATTACGCCAAGTTCGAAATGGAACGAGCAAATCTTCTTGTTGATCAAATACTAAATAACCATGCATCATCCCACTAATGCCTAATGATTTAATTTTTTTCACTGTAGTCCCATACTGTTCTTTTATAACTTTAGTCATTTCACTATAACTTTTTTGTAGACCTATCCATGCATCGTTCATAGAATATGTCCAATATCCGTCTTGATATGTATTTTCCCATCCAAACGTTCCTGTAGCTAATGTTTTACAGTTGTCATCAATTGCTACCGTTTTAATTCTAGTTGAACCAAATTCAATACCAATTGTTAAATTACCCGCTTCAATAAATTGTTTTATTGAGGAATTATTCATTTTATGCACCTCCCTATAAAATTAGTGAAAACGCTTACTTATTTAATGCTATCAAAACTTTATATAGCAAACAAGTAATTTTCAAATATAATATTTTATTAATTTTAATATTTATAAATACACAATTGATACTTTTAGTTATATAAAATCCTAAATACAAACTTATTAGTTATTTATTTAGAAAAAGTATACAAACGATATTTTTCTTTTCTCAATACTTACAGTGTTGTAAGTTTATCTATTAATTGTTGTAATATTTTATTATTGATGTTTTTATAATAAGTAAAGAGAAAGAAGGTGAAAAAAGTGGAAAATACAAATAGTAAAATGCATAAAAATGACAATAGTTATGTTTTATCAGCATTGAGTTATTTAAGTATCTTTTTTGCACCTATCATTTTACCTTTATTGGTATGGATACTTGCGGAAGAGCCAACGTCTGAGCATGGTAAAAAAGCATTAGGGAACCATGTTATAACGTGGATCAGTTTTTTTATAGGTAGAGCGGCATTTATTTTTTCAAAAGAGGTCTTTGATAAACCATTCGATCATCAATTATTAATATTTGTTATTGCTTTAATCATTGCTATTGTGTTCTTTTTAATTGCTTTAATATTATATATCCTCAACATTATCAGAGGAATTAAAATTTTATTAAAAAAATAAGTCACTTATATATTAAATTAAAAAGGGAGTACTATACTTCCTTTTTAATTTAACGCTTTTCTATAACTGATGACTTTATTTATAATCTAAGATACTTTCTTCAACGTTTCTAATCACATCTCGCGAAACCTCAAAATTATTATTAATATATCCATGCTTATTAACCGATAGAGCAATCGATTGGCCTGCATAATAATCATTTTGACTTACTCTAAAGGCACGAGTAAATGCTTCACCATCTTGTATTTTATCAATTAAAATATCTCTATTCACAAAAATCGGTTGGCTAATATTTATAGCTTTTCCATCCTTTATATTAAACTCATACAATCTTAATCCATATAATTCAAGATCGTCATTATTTTTCTTAATGACGTATTTAATCGCATTATATTTTCTAGCCATCTTTTTAATCCTTTCTATTGCTATATTATAGTAATTTTTATTTTAGTTTTCATTTATAATGTGTATTTCAAAAAACTTGAAAGATAATTTATTTATTATATAAAACCACTATGAACATTGACATTCAATCACTGCAGTTTAAATTAATAAAAAAAGAGGACAAAGACCTCTACACATCTTTGACCTCATAATATATTCACTTAATCATTTTTTAATTGTTCTTTGACTTCTGCGATAGTTTCATCCATCGTCATATTCGATTTAAGTGCCACACTCGCGATAAAACTACCTTCTACGACGGGCGCCTCCATTTTTTCAATACGATGAGAGCCTTCATACATTTCGATTGCCATATCAAGGTTCATCCCAGCAGACCCTATATCATAAAAACATATTGCATCATCATCTAATTCATTTATGACTGAAAGAATACGATCGAAAGATGTGCCAATCCCTTTATCATCTAAGCCACCAACATCAATAATATTGACGTCATTATCTGTCATTTGTAAATTTAAATCTTTGACACCTTCAGCAATTTTATAACTGTGACTCACAATTACTATTGAAGTCATTCTACCTCTCCTCCTATCATCGCATTTAAAATGTAAACACTACTTTGAGCACCTGGATCGATATAACCTTTTGAATCTTCTTTAAAATATGATGCTCGTCCTTTCGTAGCTATCATGTTTTTAGTTTCATCAGCATATGATTGTAATGTGTTAAAATCAATGTTTTCATCATTATCTAATGCTTCTCTTGTACGTTCAATTACGTCATACATCGTTTTTTCATTTAATTCTACTTTTCCACGTTGTTTAACGGCTTCTGAAAAAGCAGCAATCATCTCTTTTAAATTTTCTTTGTCAATATCATCTTTAACGACATTTGCCATTTTAACAAAGCTAAAACCGTATAAAGGACCTGAGGCACCGCCCACTTTAGACATTAATGTCATTCCTGTTGATTTAAATAATGACTTCATATCTGTGTCATCCAGACCTTGTTCTAACGCTTCAAATCCTCTGACCATATTCACTCCATGGTCGCCATCACCAATGGCACGATCTAAATCAGTTAATTCACTTTCTTTTTCTTTAAAAGTTTCAACTAAACTAAGTAGTCTTGTTTTCATGTCTTGTACATTCATTGAAAAGTCACCTCATTATCTCTATTTTTATTTAAAAATAACGACTTGTTGTTGGAGCTAAAAGACCTTTTTCTATTTCTTCACTATAAGGAACCACTGTAATGGAGAAACCTTGCATATCAAGTGATGTCATATAATCACCAACAAACCATTGTTTAGCAGCTATGTCATGTTCTTGGAATTGTTGATTTAAATACTTCGCCACAATACTTAATTCAGATAAAGGCGTGCCTCCCATACCATTTACCATAACAATTAATGATTGATCTTTCACTTCTTTTAACAACTCATCTAGTAAACGCTCAATAATAACATCAACCGATTGAATCGCTTCACGGTGTAACCCTTTTTCACCATGAATGCCGATACCTATTTCCATTTCATTATCATCAATATCGAAACTATATTTCCCAGTTGTTGGCACCATTGGTGAAGTAAGCGCCATCCCAATACTTTTAATTTTAGGAATAAACGCTTCAATTTTGTTTTTAATATCTTTTAAAGATAGGCCTTGGTCCGCTAAATAACCTGCATATTTATGAACGAATACCGTACCAGCCACGCCACGACGTTTTTCTACATCTGAAACAGCAATATCATCATTCACAATGACACGTTCAACTTTAATATCTTCCATTTGTGCCATTTCTTGAGCCATCTCAAAGTTCATAACGTCTCCAGCATAATTTTTAACGATTAATAATACACCGTCGCCTGTATCGACTGCTTTAATAGCATCTAAAATTTTATCTGGAGTCGGAGATGTAAAAACTTCACCACATACTGCCGCATCAAGCATACCATTAGCTACATAACCCGCATGTGCTGGTTCATGACCACTACCACCGCCTGATACCAAGGCAACTCCTGAATTTTTTTTATTTTTTTTAACAACAACTGTTTCTGAAATAATTTCAATATTATCATTCGTTAAAGCGAGACCCTCTAACATGTCTGTTAAAATATTATTTTTTTCTTTAATTAATTTTTTCATCAAAAAGCGACTCCTTTTGGCATATTCAAAGTAAGTTTATCTAAGATTAAATATCAACATCATTTTCTTTATTTAAACTTGGAATTTTCATATTAGTAAATATAAAAATACTCTTTCAAAAAAGGATAAAGACATAAGTTTTATCTTTATCCTTCTAATTACTTATCTATTCTTAGTTATCTTCTTTACGAAAATTAACCTTTGGAATTCAACGTACTTTTAGATAATTCACTTACTGTTAAAATAGCGTCTGCAATGTCATCTGCATTTAACTTATCACTTAAATTTGCAAAAGTATCATTTGGTTCTAAAGCACGCTCACCTACGCGAACCAAATCTTCATAACTTTTATCGGCAATGTGGAGTTCTTCTAAAGTCGTTGGCATATGGATACTACTTAAAAATTGTTGATATTTTACAAATTTTTCTGTTGGCGCATTTTCCAATACTAATTGGACTAAAATACCATAGGCCACTTTTTCACCATGCGTTAAATGATGAATATCGCCTTCAAGTGCTGTAAAACCATTATGAATTGCATGAGCAGCTGCAAGTCCTCCATTTTCAAATCCTAAACCTGAAAGTAATGTGTTCGCTTCAATCACTGCTTCAACTTGTGGAGATACAATATGATTTTTAATTGCTTCATATGCACTATGTCCATATTCAAAAATTACTTCTTCACATTTCTGCGCAATCGCTAAGCTAGCTAATGATGGTTTTCCACTAAACATATTTTTTCCTTGTCTACGTAACGTAGATTCTACCTCAACTAAAGTAGCTAATCCATCACTCATCCCTGAAGCAAATAAACGTACAGGCGCTTGCGCAACAATTTGTGAATCCACCATTACTGTATCAGGATTCTTAGGGTAAAATTCATAACCACTAAATACGCCATTATCATCATAAATAACAGATACGGCTGCCGTAGGTGCATCCATTGATGCAGTAGAAGCGAAATCGATAACACTTGCATTTAAAGCATTGGCTACTGCTTTACCTGTATCAAGTGCCTTTCCACCACCTAAACCAATGACTACATCTATGCCTTTTGTCTTAGCTTCATCAACGATACGATTAATTTCATTTTCTGAAGATTCGCCTTTAAATGTTTCGTAATCATAATTAACTTCTGAATTATTTGAAAAACTTTGATCAATTTGATCTTTAGTTATATTCCAAACAACTTCATCTGAGATTATTAATGCATGTGAACCTAAACGTTGTGTTTCATCTGCGATAGATTCGATAACTCCTTTTCCTTGTACATATCTTCCTGGAGATTGATAAATAATTTTTGCCATAGAGCTTTCCCTCCATAATAAATATTTATACTGCATCATTTAATAACTCTTCAGTAAATTACGCTCACAAATATATGATATAGAAAATACATATTAGCGTATTTACCATTACAATACGAAAAATAAGAATCAAAAGAAAGATTAAGTTGCTTAAAAAATTGATTTCTCTCTACACTTCCATTATTAATCTATTAAATATAATTGTCCACATATTAGCTAAAACTTCATTAAATTATCACTTTAAAACTTAAATATTGTAATATTATAATTTATAACCTATAATTGACTCTATCTTTACAATAGGTTTTATTGTGTTATCCTATGCTTGTATTACTCTTAATCTAACATAAAAATTTTAACCACTTTCAATTTATTCTGGAGCGTAAATTGAAAGTGGTTTTTTTAATTTATTATATATAGGTTTACTAAACAATAAGCTTAAAATAGAAAGAGATGATTCTATTCTCTATTATGTTCGGAATGAATCTATAAGTGGATATCATACGTTTATTGATTACTTAAAAAATAATTATAAAATCGTCTTGAAGATAAATTTGAATGTGTATTTACAATAGAATTAATCATCATATTCTTCTCTAAGCAAACTATACACATAACTATTTGAGAATTTCCCTTGTACACGTTCATCACTTCTCAATATACCTTCTTGTGTGAATCCAAGTCTTATTGGTATAGCTCGACTTTTCTTATTTTTAGTAGACATTCGTATTTCGATTCGATTAATATCATATTCTTCATATACATATTGAATAAGTGCTTTAGTGCATCTAGTCATGATGCCTTTCTTTTGGAAATCTTCAGCTAAATAATAACCAATCGACGTGCGTTTGTTAACCAAGTCTAAATAATGTAAGCCAATGACTCCTACAAGTTTTTGGTCATACCAAATGCCACAATGGAATCCATCTCCACGCGCAAATTGTTGTAAG
>NZ_KV796495.1:73263-150083 GCF_001809205.1 Staphylococcus sp. HMSC069E10
ATCTACTAATTTAAAAAGTTGATCCGCTTCACGTTCTTCCAAAATTTTCAACTTAACATGTTCATTGACCTCGTACCCAAACATCATCCCGATCCCCCTTCAGTAAAAATTCCTAATTATTCAGTAAATTAAAGTCATAATAGCATAGATATATATATTGTAATAGTATAATTTACATTAAATTTTGAGTTTGAATTTATTTATATTTCCTTTTACTTTAATTTGTAAATAAAAAGCATCCCTTCAAAATGAGGGATACTTTCTTTTAATCCTCTAATATTAGAAATCTTTTTACTTTTTTATTTAATTCAGCTTCGTCTATTAAACTATTTAATATACTCTTTTGCTCTTCGTATTCTTGTTCTTTTTGAGTTTTATAATTATATAAATAGATATTTTCTAATTCGTTTTTATTAATATTATTAAAAATACCTTTTATATATATTAAATCGATATCCGCAAAACTAAAACCATAAAAATATATATTTTCAATTTTTTTGTCGGATAAATCTTCAAACCAATTTTGATTATCTTTATATATTCTAGAAGTATCTTTTATTAACTGATGTTTTAGGTAGTTATTAAAACCAAAGGCTGAATGGCCTATTGAATGAATATTTTCTACTTTTTTATGTCCAAATTCATAACCTACGCCATCTTTAACTACATGAATATATTTAATATTATTCTTATTAATGTTGTAAAGCATTTCCAAAGTAGGGGTATAATTCAAACTTAAAAATATATCTTCATTTTTATTAAATAAATATTTCAAATCTTTTTTAGGAGTTGCTTCAGAAATTTTATCATTTTTTAATTTTTCTATCCACTTTTTAAAAAAAAAGCTAAAACTTGTAGAAAAAGTAATAGCTGGATTTATATACTTATCGCTCTTTTTAACAACGTAATCTAAATCTAGTCTACCTATACTTTCTTCTAAATCTTTCCATAAATTTTCTTGATTTTCTTGATGAGCTATTTCAATTATTTCAAGCAATAATTTCGCATTATCATCATCTGAATCAGCTAAAGATTCTTTAAAGTTTGTATAAGCTGAAGCAATGTGATGGTCTATGTCAAAGCCATTCCCAATTACGTATAAATTCATTTTTGTTCCCCCTTAGTTTATGTTCTAACTAGTAATTACTCTCGTATTATCAAATATTACTGAACTAGCTATAGCATCTGTTAGATTTGTTTTAGTTATTTTTAAGCCTGAACTTGTCATTAGTTTATGTATTTTAGGATAAATCGTTTCTGATCCATCCATAATCGTTTGGACTGGATTATCGGTGTCACCTATCCCTCTCATTTTGTGAGGGACAGCACCAATAAATACATCCGTGTATTGTGTTGAATTTTCTAAAGTAGAAATATCAAAATTTGTTAAATCATCATATTCAACAATTTCATATCTATCTTTTAAACTCGCTTTTTTAAATATGCCGTTAATATCTTTAGCTTTTAAGCCCCCGTTTCTTACCCCTAAAATGAGAACTTTAGCATTGTCATTATAAAGATGACCTTGATTACTATCATTTTTCTCAAATTGATAACGTTCTAAGAAAGTATCAAATTCACTTTGTTGATTGTATAGCCTTGCTTCTTGTTTTAATCTCTCGAACAATTCTTCTAAAAAATCATTTAGTTCTTCGATACTTAATTTACCCAATCCTATTCCCCTCCGTTTTCATTAAAAAGTTGTGGTAATTTTTCTTTAAAGTTTTTGACTTTTTTCAGATAACTATAATATTCGAGTAATTCTTCTTCCATTTTAAAGGCGATGTCTTCTTGAGTTTCTTCATCTAGCATAGACACCTTATATTCTTGCAAAGATTTTTGTGAAATAACATTAATCACAGTTCCTGTCATTAGTTGTTTTAACTGTTCAACACCTATTTCACTTGTTAAAAATGCAAATAAATAGTAAGGACTCACTTTATCGTCTTTAATTCTTAAAATATTAAAATTAGAAGAAATAATTAGATTATCTTTAGCTAAACTTTCGGTAACAATAGCTATTTTTAAATCCGAACTTCTTGTACTTAATACAATATCCTTAGGTTTTAATAGATATCTCTCATATTCATCGAGTATATCTTGACTGATTTGTTGTTTAGGAGTATCAATTTTATAATCTTTTACATCAGATAAATTAAGTAAGTAACCTGATTTATCTTTACTTTCTTCCTCATCTAATCTTTTTTTAGATACATCTTTTCCACGAATCGTTTCTACGATGTTAGTTAACTCGGTAGGACTTACAAGACGATCTTCAATATTAACTAAATAACGAATAGGAGATAAATTATAGTCATTATCTTTGACTTCTTGTTTATTCACTTTTACAGAAATTTCAGTTTCTTCTTCTAGCGCTTTCATAATAGTTGTAATATTTTCATCTTCAAAAGTATTCTGCATTCTGCCCTTTTGAGTATAAATTTCTGAAGCATCAATAAATGTAATCTTATCGCTATTGTCTTTTTGCAAAATTAATAAAGTTGTAGGTATAGCCGTATTAGTAATCAAGTTCGAAGGAAGTTGAATAACTGCTTTTATTAAATTCTTCTCTATCAACTCTTTACGTATATCTTTAGCCATTTCAGTAAATGTAGCAGCGTTTCTTACTACAATAGTTCCTACACCCTTATCCTCTAAATTATTTAAAATACGATTTGTAAATATCCATTCAGAGAATTTACTTCTTGTCTTTAGATAACTGTTAGAAGCGGAATCTTCAATTTGTTTTAAACGTTTATTATCTGCATTTAAAAATAATGCATCTGAATAAATACATTCAAATTTATCATTGCTTCCAAAATTTAAAGTAGAATCAATTTTTTTAATTTCTATATTCGTTTCTGATTGAGATAGAAGCTGTTCGCTAATTTCAGCTACGTTATGATTAATTTCTTCACCCCTTAAGTATTTAAAATGACCTTCCTTATTCGCTCTCCATAGCATATGTCCTGTTCCCGAACCTAAATCTAATAGTGAATTTTGATTACTATAAGTTTTGAAAATCTCTAAAGATAGCGATTCGATAGACTCAGTATAAGTTGATACTGAATGACGATTCATAATTTGCAAGTCATAATAAATACTTTGTAATTCTTGAACTGTCTTATTTTCTAATTGTTTGATTATTTCTTTAGTCGAATTATCCTTAAACTCATTGTCAATTTCTTGTTTGCTAATTTTTTTAATTACTAATTCCTGTAATTCTTCTAATGTCATTGAACCCCTTAATGTGTTTACTTGTTTCAATAAATCCAACATAATTTCCTCCCTCGGTTAACGTTAACCTAAGTATATAGCACTACCCTTTAATTGTCAACGGTTAAATTTAACCTTTTAATTTTTAAACTGAAAAAACTAGCGACTTGATTTTATCGCTAGCTTATAAATCTACTTTATTTTAAATTTTCCATTCGTCACTAAATTCGCGGAGCGCCATAATTACAAATTTATCTTTTTCATCTTTATTTATATTATTTTCATTTATATTTACTGTAAAGCATAATAATATAATTAATTCTCTACATATTCTAATTAAATTAATCCCTAACTCATTTAATTCATCTGATGTAATAGTATATGATAAGTTATCATAATCACTAGTGGCTTGATCTATAAAATTACTATCTAATACCTTTAAATACCTATGTTCCATTATATTTCTTATCGTATAAGTACGTCTTAACTTTTTATCTATACAATCCAAATTCTTTGATTTAGTTTTAGCGAATAAATCTTTATACGTCCAATACATGCCTTTTAAGGCAATATTATTTTTAAACACCTCATATATTTCATTATTAGCACTTTGCCAAATTCTTTTAAAAGAAACTTCACGATCTTTCAATCCTAATTTGAAATATTTATTTAAAAAATATCCAATTCTATCAAACAATGCATAAGCACTTCTATATGCTGCCTTTACTCTTTCTATATTTAAACCATATTTAGGATAGTCAATTGTATTTACTAAATATACATTTTCATCTGAAAAATGATTCTTGTTATTATACATCCCTTCATAAAGTATATATCTGGCAGAACAATACTCTTGTTTAATTTGATTAAAAATTCCATAAAATGATGAATGATCATTAATTGACGTTAATATATTTGGCAAATGAAGAGTGTCTTGATTATTTTTAGTCATATAATCTATATCATTTATTGTGTTCAATGCTAAACTATTTTCTGCCACCCAATCCCAGTAGTCTTCATTAGTAATATTATTTGTAAAGTTATGATCATCTAATCTATCTTTTTTTAATATAGATTCCACATTGTACTCTGTATCATACGGATTAAAATTATCGATTTCATCGAGAATATCAATTTTACTTTGATAAAAAGCTTTTGCATTAGGATGTACTATACTATCCTCATAAGTTAAAGCCGTATCTAACAATTGATAAGCGTATTTATAAAGAGACTCTTTATTATCTGTATAATCAAAACAAGCATAATCAAAAATTTCTGTCCCTAAATTTCCAATTGCCATACCAAACTGAGAAGTTGCTAATTTTCTCATCTCAAATATTGCAGATGAATATTTCCCTATAGAAATAAGTAGATTACAATAATTGGTTTTTACACTATTATATATACCATTTAAATATATGTATTCTATCTCATCAATTTCAGTATCTTTTAAATATTCGTCCATTGAATTAATCGCAGTTCTAGCTAAAAACAAGCTTTTTTCAATTAGTTTTTCCCATTCTACGGTTTCTTTGTTATTAACTTTTATATCAATGTAATTATTTAAACTAGTAAAACTAATGTACAAATAATAAGCATACATCATCTTAGATTCAACATAATCGGTTGATAATTTTTCCAATTTCTCACTAATTTCATATAATGAATTGGGATCCTTTTTATCTAAAGCTTCATCAGCTTTCTTCGCGTAATTCAATAATTGTTCATTTTTATACCACTTCATTCACTTTACCTCTTTTAGTTTTTTGTAAGCTTTTACCTATTGTTCAAAATATATTAAAATAATTATACTCAAAAATGAAGGGAACTAAAATCAATGAAACCATTTTTTATTGATGAAAATTATTTTGAATATGAATACGATCAGCTACTTAAAGAATTAGATATATTCGACTTTTCTAAATTTAATGATTTGATTAATGGTTTGGATAGGTTAGGCTCAAATATAGTTTCTACTATTAATTCTATACATGATACCTGTGAATATTTCTGTAATTCTTTTGTAAATTTAAAATATTCAATAAATTTAATTGAAACTGTTAACGAAGAAGAAAGAAACTATTATTGGGTTTTTTATTTTCATAATATTACTTTACATTTTCTACATACATTAAATGATTTATTATATTCATTAGCTCAAGAATATACTTCACATTATGAAGTAAAAAAAGATATAGGTTTTAAACGAAATTTAGTAGAAAATTTGATAGCTTCAAATAACGACACACATAGACAAATCGGCAATATCCTTAATAAAGATGTTCCTATACGTACTATGAGATATAGAGATGAATACACACATAATATAATGCCTTACAGACCCAATAGTAACCCAACTGTAGAAAATGGCATTACTATGTTTCGAGGCTATTCTACCATGATAACAAGTTTAAATAGTTTAGTGGACGATATTGAATCTGATTTAAAAAAACTAAAAAAAAGAGCTAAGAATATTAAGCAAGTAGTAGGTTTAACTAATGATTAAGCTTCGTATAAATAAATAAAAAAGTATCTATTAATAAGGCTTTGGATTAATCAAAACCGCTATTAAAGCTATAGTAATGTTTGATACTCCTTTGTCTCGTCTAGAAAAATTAGAAACAAAAGAAGATTAGAAAATATGACTAATAGAGTTGCTATCAACAAAATATAAAAGAAGTAAAATTACATTTTTCTATACTTCAAAATTACATGGCTTACTAAGCACGAAAAAAAGCATTAAAATTACAAAACTTTGGGAAGATATGAATAATTATTTCATAATTTCTTTTTAATAATAAAATTTTTATATCTTCTCCCCTCATTTATATTTGTAATAATTTATTTATCAATTTCTTTATTAGTTACATATAATCTATAAAATTATTGAATTATTTGTTTAATAACAAAATATCCTTTTTAATAAAACTCAATTGTTGCTATTGCCTTAAATAATATATATTGATTTTTAAATTAACTTGTAAATGAATAATCAATATTAAATCTTTCTATATAAGAATAAAATAATAAGACCACTAGTCAAAATTGTTAGACTAATGGTCTTATTATTTTATATATTATTTGTAAATATTTTAATTACTTTCTCAATAGCTTTATCCCAAAATGCATAATCATGTTTTCCTGGGCTCTTTATAAAGTCATACTGTACATTTTTTTTATCTAAATAGTTAATAAAATCTAAGTTACCTTTATAAAGTTCATCTTCTGTACCACACATAATTAATAACTCTGGTAAATCAATATTTTTCTCTATAGCTTTATCAACAAGATAATAAGGATCAAAATTACTACCAACTATTTCTTTATTCGTTCCGACTATAGATTCTGGTGAAAAATCATACCATTTGTAATTTTTAAGCATGGAAACGTCGAATGCGGCAGATAAAGGAGCAGCTTTAGAGAACAATTGACTTTGTGTTAGTGCAAATTTAATTGTTCCATATCCTCCCATTGAATGCCCTGCAATAAAATTATCTTCTCTTTTTCTAGACAACGGTAAAATCTGGTGTACATAATTGTAAACTTCTAAAATGTAATCATAATAACTGTGTCCGAAAGCCATATTCGTATAAAAACTGTGATCTGCATTAGGCATTATAATCGCTAATTGATATTCATTAGCATATCGTTCTATACTTGTATATCTTATATACGAGTGAGTGTCGCTAGATAGTCCATGAAATAACAACATTGTTTTAAGTTTTTTTGTCTCGTTCGATGGATCAAAGTAACTGTCATCTTCAGGTAAAATAATATTTAAAGATTGATGCATTCCAAGTGTTTTTGATAAGTAATTCATCTGGATTAAAGCCATATTATCTACTCCTTAAATACTTTATTAATTATTCGTTTGTGTAGCTGGATCTAATTTTTTCTCTACTAGACGTAAAACAATATCTATAAGAACTACTATCACAACAATTGGTAATGCACCAGCCAAGATAAATAGTGTACCATCAGTAGCATTCGTACCACGAATAACGACATCACCAAGTGAAGGCGCTCCAATGAACGAACCAACAGCAACAACACCTATTGCAACTACGAGTGCAATACGTATGCCACCAATAATTACTGATAAAGAAAGTGGTAACTCAATCATACGTAAGACTTGATTACGTGTCATTCCCATTCCTTTTCCAGCATCTTTAATATTAATATCTACTTCTTTAATACCGGTATAAGTATTTTTTATAATTGGAAGTAAAGCATACAAGAATACTGTAAAAATAACCGTATTGATGCCTAATCCTATTACTAACATAAGCATCGCTAACATCGCAATGACAGGAACAGTCTGTATGATATTCGCTAAAGTAATGATAACGCCTGATAATTTTCCAAATCGTGCAATAATGATGCCTAAAGGAATACCTATAATTGACGCAAATAATACACCATACACTGACATTAGGAAATGATTAATAAACAATTCAAAAAGGTAGCCTGAATTTGTTTGATAGTAAGAAATAAGTTGTTCAAATAAATTACCATTCATTAATTTCGACCGCCTTTCTGTTTTGCATCATTTTCAAAATAATCATGTTTTTTCAAGAAATCTTCTGCTACTGTTGCTGGCTCTTTACCTTTTCCATCTGCTTGATAATTTAATTCTTGCATCTGTTCAGTTGAAATCTTACCTTCTAATTTTTCAATAATTGGTTTTAATTGTGGTTTTTCTTTTAATAGTTTATCTGTTGCTAAAGGACTAGCATCATAAGGTGGAAAGAACTGCTTGTCATCTTTCAGTACTTTTAAATCATAAGCCGCGATACGACCATCAGTTGAGTAGCCTACAGCGACATCTAAGTTACCTGAATGTAATGCGTCGTATACTAAACCAATTTGCATTGGTCTAACAGTACCAAAATGGATACCGTATTCTTGTTTAAATCCAGGATATCCATCACCCTTACGATTTTGCCATGAACTATCCATTCCTACTCTCAAATCTTTAGCATGTTTCTTTAAATCAGAAACTGTTTCTAAATTATATTTTTGTGCTGTTTCTTTTGTTACCATTAGTGCATATGTATTTTCAAAACCATATGAATTAAAGAAAGTCTGATTAAACTTTTCTTCAAATCCTTTTTGTGTCACTTTCATTGCTCTATCAGGATCTTTAATTGGATCTTCGCCTAATGCACCAGTTAAATCCGTACCTGTATATCGCGTACCTGACATATTAGCTTGGCCACTCGTAATAGCATTGTGTTGAATTACACTAGACCCTAAGTTATTGATTAAAGTTGGTTTAATCTTTCCATCTGTATCATGTTCAATGAGTAGTCTTAACATATGTGAAATAATTTGAGATTCACTTGTTCCTAGAGATGTAATTCTAACCTCATCATCTGAACTACTATTTTTTAAACCTGGCAAGCTACATCCAGATAACACAGTTAGACATAGCACTAAAACAACAATATACTTTTTACAATATTTCATAATGTCCTCCTTTATTGTTTATCTGGAAATTTTAAGTCCTTTTGGTATAATCCATTTTTCAATTTGAGCTAAAATTAAATCAACGATTAATGCTAACAACGTTACCAAAATCGTACCTACGATAATCATTTCTGGTTCATATAATGCTAAACCATTAAAGATTAAGTCACCTAAACCACCAGCGCCAACATAACTCGCAAGTGCTGCCCAACTAATCACATAGACTGACGACAAACGAATCCCACTTAGAACCATTGGTAATGCTAAAGGTAATTCAATATCTTTCATTAATTGAAAATTAGTCATTCCCATACTGCGGCCAGCTTCTACAATATTACGATCTATATTTTGAACACCCACAATTGTATTATTTAATATAGGTAGTAAAACATATATAAATAACGCAATAATTGCCGTTACTTTACCTACACCAAATAAGGGAATCATTAAAGCTAAAATCGCTAGTGTAGGAATCGTTTGTAAAATACCAGCTATAGTTAACGACACCTTTGATAGCTTTTCTTTCTTTGACAACAAAATACCTAAAGGAATGGCAACAATCATAGCAAGTATGAGAGCCATGATAGAAATGTAAAGATGCTCTAACGTTTTATTCAGTAACATACCACTATTTTCTACTAAATAATTCATACGTTATCAGCCCCAATTTCTTTAGGATCCACAATACCTTGATTTTCAGTAGTCGTTCCACCCCAAAGTGTATCATATACGATATCAACTAGGTTAGAACGTGTTACAAGTCCAATTAAAGTATGTCCGTCCGTATCAACAACAGGAACATTTCTTACATTACGCTTAAGAATGGTACGTACTGTATCTTGTAATTTACTATCTACCTTAACGCGATAAATATCACGTTGCATCGTATCAATTAATTCTTTTTTACTACGTAATCCTTGGTTGATATCTTCAATATCTAAATAACCAAGTAAATGATGTTGATTGTCAACGACAAAAATGGTATCTATACGATATTTTCTCATAATATTAACTGCATCATTTAATGATTCGTCAACATGTACAGTTATCGGCTTAATCATTGCGTCTTCTACAGTTCTAATATTTGGTCTATCTTGAATCAAGCGATTTTGTCCAATGAAGTCTTTAACAAAATCATTAGCGGGATAACGTAAAATATTATCTGGTGTATCATATTGCACTACTTTACCGTTCGTCATAATACAAATTTTATCTGCTAATTTAATGGCTTCGTCCATGTCATGCGTTACAAAAATAAATGTTTTTCCTAATTGTTGTTGTAATTTTTTTACTAAATCTTGTAATGTATCTCTTGTGATAGGATCCAAAGCACCAAACGGCTCATCCATTAAAATAATATCTTGTTCAGCTGCTAGTGCACGAATCACGCCAATACGTTGTTGTTGCCCACCAGATAACTGTGAAGGATATCGTTCTAAATACTCTTCAGGTAAATCAACAAGTTTAATTAGTTCTTTTGCTTTTTTATCTTTTTTTTCTTGCGACCATTTTAATAATTTAGGTACGAGTACAATATTCTCTTTAATTGTCATATGAGGCATTAAACCAATTTGTTGAATTACATAACCAATGCTTCTTCTCAATTCTACTGCATTGATATCTTTAATATTTTTGCCATTAATTGTAATTTCGCCCTCTGATGATTCAATCATTCGATTGATCATTCTTAATGCAGTTGTTTTTCCACTACCACTCGTTCCAATAAAAGCGATAAAGTCTCCTGATTCAATATCAATATTCATATTATCTACCGCTTTCTTACCACCTGCATAGACTTTTGATAAGTTTCTAATGCTTAACATATGTCCAATTCCTCTCTATCTATCATTTATTAAAAAAGAGAACTTAAAGTGAATGTTATACAAAGTTTACTAAGTAAAAACAAGGCACATTAAGTCCTCAATATTTCAAGCATTCGATTATCAATACAAACTTTATTTGTTTCTACTAATTCCGATTTGATGGCCTAATTGTTTAGGCACATTTACATCAGAAGTTTGGTTAAAATACGCTACTATAGATTCTGTAATACTTTTAGGAAATGGAGCCGGTCGGTTTGTGACTGTATCTATTCCCATTAGCATAACTTCATATACTGCGCTACATACCATGTCATCATTTAACATTTCCATAAAGATATGAAGTCTCTTACTATCATAATCATATAAACTCACTCTTACTTCAATAGGTTCATATTTCTTCATTTCTTTCAAAAATGTTATATGATTTTCTAATGTAAAAATGGTATAGTGTAACGATTGAATTCCTTCTTGATCAAGTCCAATGTATGCTAACCAAGCATCAGTTGCATCACTAAACACACGATTATATTCAGCATCATTCATGTGTCCATTGTAATCAACCCAAGATGATTTTACATCAGTATGATAAACAAACTGAGCTGTCATAGCTTTACACCTTCTGATGTTGCTTAGATTTTTTCATTGATGCTGTATCTTTAGGCCAGTATTCTTCTGCGAGTTGTTTTACTTTAATAAGGAATTCATTACGTTTTCGATCAAGTTCTGACATTGTATATCCTTGTGAAGTCGCTTCACTACCGCGTACCACTTTTTCATAAAGATCCTCTGTCAATTCGGGTGCAACTAACTTAGTCCATGGTTTTTTCAATGCAGGACCAAATTGTTTAAGCATATGTCTCATGCCACCTTCTCCACCTGCAAGATGGAATGTCATAAATGGTCCATATTGAGCATAACGTAAACCAGCTGCATGCGTAAATGCTTTATCTACTTCTTCTGTTGTTGCAATACCATCATTAACAATATGTAATGATTCTCTCCATAATGCTTCCATTAGACGATCTGCAATATGTCCTTCAATTTCATTTCGCACATGAAGCACATCCATACCAATACTCTCATAAACTTCTTCAGCCTTAATAACTGTCTCTTCTGAGGTGTTTTGACCTGGTACAATTTCAACAAGAGGTAAAATATATACTGGGTGAAAAGGATGTGCTACTACTAAACGTTCAGGGTGTTTTAAATTCTTTTGTAACTCAGTTGGCATAATACCAGAGGTACTTGAACCGATAATGGCAGACGGTTTCGCATAAAAATCGATTTCTTTTAAAACAGCATCTTTAATCGATTCTACTTCAGGAACGTTTTCTTGAATAAGATCTGCATCCTTAACTGCCGATTTTAAATCAGTAGTAAAGCTTAAATTATCCAACGATGCTCCCTCAGATAATCCCATTTCTTTAGCATAAGGCCAGTTTTGTTTAACTTGTGTTAGCATTCTTTCATAGGCACCATCACTAGGATCTGTAGCAATAACTTCGTGGCCGTGGGCGAGTATTCTTGTTATCCATCCGCTACCAATCACGCCTGTTCCAACTACTGCAAACTTCATTATTTATCTCCTTTATTATTTTTAAGATTAAATTTTTCTCTTGCTTCTGCAGGTGTTAATGGTATTAAATCATATTCTTTCATTATTTTTTTAGCTTCTTCAACTAATGCTTCATTTGTTGCTTTAACACCTTTTGAAATATACAGGTTATCTTCAAGACCAACACGAATATTTCCACCACGTTTAGCAACTTCTCTAACTGTTGGTAATTGCATTCTACCAATACCAAATGCAGACCATTGCGCACCTTCAGGGATTCTTGAAATAAGATAGTCTAACGTCTGAGCATCATTTTCAGCACCCCAAGGTATACCTAAACAAAACTGGAACATAGGTTGTTCGACTAAACCTTCATCAACAAGTTGCTTTGCAAAACTGACATGACCTGTATCAAAACATTCAAGCTCAGGTTGTACACCTGCATCTTTAATCATTTGTGCTTGTTCTCTCAGCCATGAAGCGGGACTAATATATATCGAATCTCCCATATTAACGCTGCCACAATCAAGCGTACACATTTCTGGTAATGTGTCTCCTACTGGTCTATGACGCTCTTTTGGTGTTTGAATCCAGGTTCCTTCACCGCCTGTTTCTGGGTGTTGTTGACTTGGGATAAAGTCGCCACCGCCACCAGCTGTTACATTAATAATAATATCTTCGTCTGCCTCTCTAATGAGTCTTACGGTTTCACTATATAGTTCTGGATCATGACTCACCCCACCTGTTTTAGGGTCTCTAACATGAATATGTGCTACTGTTGCTCCAGCTTTTGCACACTTAATTGCTGAATCAGCAAGTTCTTGAGGTGTTACTGGAACATTTTCATTTTTGTCAATTGTATCTCCAGCGCCTGTAATTGCTGCAGTTAATACCACTTTTTTCAAGGTAAGCACTCCTTTATATTTTAAATACGTTATAAACTATACCAACTGGTCGGTAAAGTTTCAACCATGACATAAAAAATAAGCTGAAAAGTTTCATTCTCACCTAACAGCTTAAAACCTGAAAATTTATTTTTTTTCTTTATTAATACCTACTTCTACTTTTTCTTTTAACCGATTTATTACTTTTTCACGCATTGCTTCGTCAACTGCACTTATTCCAAAAACTTCTGATAACCATAAACCATCAACGGCTAACCTAATGATTGTTGCATCTACTTCATCTAGACCGTCATTAACAATTTGAGATTGCCAATCTTCATATAAAGATTTTAATGGTAAGAGTAGCGCTTTATTTGAACCTTGTGCAGCAAGCATTGCAGAAGTAATAGGCGCATTTTCAACACGATGTTCTTTCGTTGCTTCAATAAACGCATTTAACCATTGTCCTTGTTTACAATGTGTATTATCAATATGGCTATTTACATTTTCTCGATATAATTCATTAGCATAATTGACAAGCTCTTTTATTAAACCTTCTCTATTTTTAACATGATAAAGCAAACCACCCTTGCTTATACCTGCTTCTTTTGCTACTGCATCTAATGTTAAATAGTCAGTACCTTGTCTATTTACTATATTAGCTGCAGATTCTAAAATATACTGTTTCTTAGATTTCCTTGCCACCAATTCACCTTCTTTCAATTAAAATCAATATTGTTTACATATTACTCTTAAATAGATAGAAATTATTATATTATATAAATTATTTTAAAAAAAGTTTTACGTTCTAATCTCTTTAACTATATTCAAAATGATTACACTTAAAAAATGTATAAAGTTAAGAGTAAGATAAAGAATTCAAAATGCTTTCTTCTTTCTATCTCAACTATGTATATAACCTAATTTATATTGAATGTAAACCTCCTTTATGAAAGTTTTAGTTCCAGAACTTAAATCAAATTGAACTTAAATTTTTAACCTTTTGTATTGATTGTATAAGAGTAGAAGCGAAAACTTAATATAAGTGTATTTTTCCATTTTAATTATTGATTACCTTTGTATTAAAATATAAGAAACGCTCATTTAAAACGCTTTCTGTCAAGTAGATAATTAAATAATTAAAAGCTATTATTAATTTTAAATAATTTCTCATCTTTAAATTTGACTTTCATATTCTTTTCTCAACAAGCTATACACATAACTATCTGAGAATTCCCCTTGTAAACATTCATCACTTCTCAATATACCCTCTTGTGTGAATCCAAGTCTTATTGGTATAGCTCGGCTTTTCTTATTTTGGGTATTCGGATTTTATGGTGGAAAAGGGCTTATAAATCACCCTTCTCCAAATTCTTAATAAGTGTGGAAAATCGACACCAAAGTTGTCTGTAATGTCGTGGTCATTCACTTCATACCAATTGAAAGTATCGTATAACATAGCTTTATTGAAAGCACTTGAATTAAATCGTGGCTTACGCTTTTTATGGAGCTTCTCATTGAAAAGGATTTTGGCTCGTAAGGCATCAAACGAGTAACCTCTACCCATTCGCTCTACCTGCCTAATAATGCTGTTAATTGACTCCGTATAAGCATTAGTGAGCCTTTTATCAAAGTAGTTGAATATTTCGACATGCCAGTTGTCTACGGCTCTCACGAGGTCTTTATATGCGTCTTTAGAGTTGCTGGACATACAACGGTGTCTCCATTGACTATAACGAAGATGACCTTCATCTGGATCAGGAGTATCCCATATCCAGTAAAACTCTTCTTTGAGTTCATAGGCTTCTTTTAAAGCAGGAAGATTACCTAACCAAGTATCTAAGAGGAATGATTCACGTTCATTTAGATCGTGTTTACGCTTTAGAAGGATAAACCTTTCACGCATAAGGGTACGTCTTTCTTTTTGGCTCATATGGGCTTTCAAAGACTTTCTGACGTTATCTAAGGCTTGATTAGCCATTCTAACTACATGAAACTTATCTACGACAACTTTAGCGTGTGGAAGGATAGTGTTCACTGCGTCTTTGTAAGGCTTCCACATATCCATTGTGACGTACTCAATGTAAGTCCTGTCACTGATTTCTGAAAGACGTTGGATGAATGTTTCCTTGTTACGGTTAGGCTTGATGTCATAAATAGTCCTGCGTTCAATATTAGTCAATACAAGCCGAGGTCTACGGATAATATGTATCTCGTCTATCCCAAGCCACTTAGGAGTTTCAAACTGGTATTCACGTTCTTTGAGTGCCACATAGTCCTTAAAAACGTTCCTAATGGTTTTCTCGTCAACACCAACGCTTTCTGCGACTTCTACAAAGGTCTTAGACATGGATTGCTCTTGAATGGACTTTAAAAGCCTTTTGGTCATACTACGCTTTTCATCTACAGATATTAGGCGTTCCCAGAAGGTAGATCCGCATTCACGACACTTGTATCGTCTACGGTTCAATTGTAAGCCCACTCGCTTTAAACGAATGGGCAAATCCATAATTAGTTGATTTCTTGAACTGTGTTTGTACAACTTGTCAAAACCACATTCAGGACAACGTTCAGGTGGTCCGACTGCTTCAACTTTAAACATCATATCGGTTTCATTTTCTTGTGGCGGTTCTATTGTTTTAATGTCTGGGGGGGATAATAAGTCTGACATATTATTCATCCTTTATTACTCTGCGGTGTTAAGGTATCAATTATAGATTTGATGTCGAAATCATCAGTGTTAAATTATTTTTGTGACCACAAATGCACTTAGAAAATCCCTTAAAGCATTAGCTGGTTCACTTGAATAGGGAGTTGTAAAAAAGTTCCCTTAGCCTGCACAACAAGATAATTTCGAAATATCTTTATCGAACGTAAGTGCAGCTAATTTTAGCCCTTCAGCCATTGTTAAATATGGTGCTAGGGTTTCTGTTAAATCTTCTATCGTTAAGCCAAATTTAACAGCTAATGATGCAGCATAGATGACATCTCCTGCATTCTCAGATACAATATGAACCCCTAATACTTTTAGTGTTTCTGCATCTGCTACTAGTTTAAATACACCGGTTGTTTCACGGTTTACAATTGCTCTTGGAACAGCATCTAAAGGTAATACAGATGTCTTCACATCATACCCTTTCTCTTTTGCTTGTTCTTCTGTTAAACCAACCGTTGCAACCGTCGGATTCGTAAACGTAACAGCAGGAACTACCGATAAATCTATTTTTTTGTTTAATCCACCAATAGCATTATCAGTAATAATTCCACCTTCATAGGCTGCTACATATACAAATTGTGGTCCTAAAGTCACATCTCCTGCTGCATAAATCTTTTCATTACTTGTTTGACCAAAATCATTGATCAGGATTTCATTATTTTTTCCAGTTTCAACACCTGCTGCACTTAAATTTAAAGAATCCGTATTTGGTTTTCTTCCAGTGGCAACAAGTAACTGATCTGATTCAATGACTTCTCTACTGCCATTTACTGTTACGTAAACCCTTTTTATCTCTCCACTTTGTTCAACACACTCAAAAGTTGCCCCTTTGACAAGGTTTATACCCTGTTCAATTAACGCTTTTTCAACTGACTCTGAAATCTCAGGATCATACTCCTTTAAAAGTCGCTCACTTCTTTGCATAAGCGTTATTTCTGAACCTAAATGATGAAATAGTTGTCCAAGCTCCATTCCAATGTATCCTGAACCAATTACAGTTAATCGTTTTGGTATTTTCTTTAACTCAAGAAGTGTTGTACTAGTTAAATAGTCCATTTTTTCAAGTCCCGAAATTTGGGGCAACGAAGGCGATGCACCTGTTGCAATTAAAAAGCGTTTTGCAGATAACTTTGCCCCATTGACCTCAACCGTACTAGCATCAACGAATTTTGCTTCACCTTTAATTAAATCAAAATTGTATTCATCAATTAAATCCATATATTTTTGATTCCGAAGTTCGCTCACCAATTTATCCTTTTGCGTGATTAAACTAGCTAAATCCACTTCTCCAGCGAATGTTTGTAAACCTATAAACGGATTGTCTTTTGATAAATGATTGATTTCCCCTGCCCTAAGAAGAGTTTTTGACGGAACACAGCCAATATTCACACAGGTTCCCCCAACCGTTCCACGCTCAATCATTCCAACTTTTGCACCGTATTCTATAGCTTTAATTGCCGAAGAAAAGGCAGCAGCACCAGAACCAATAATAAGAAGGTCATAATTGTCTTCATTAATTAACGCCACGTTTTCTAGTGATGATACTTCTTCAATTTCTCCGGCTTGGTAATTTGCTTCATCAATCGCCTTTATTGCACTTTCAACCTCAATATCATCGGGCAGTTCAAATACTGCTTCACCACGACGATAACTAGACTCAATATTTTTAGCACCTATCTTTTCAAGTGCTGATTCTACGTGTTTTTCACAACCCGTACAAGTCATTCCTGAAATGTTTACCTTAAATTTATTCATAAAAAAGCTCCTTTCGTTAATTAATCTCTCATGTTAATGTTTCTATTATTGGACACGAATGTAATTGCTTTTCATCTGGACATCGTTGTTTTAAGTCGTCTAACATAGTTTCAATTCGTTTTAAATCCTCTATTTGTTTTTGCACTTCCTTTTGTTTTTTAGAAACAAATTCGAACATATCTTGACAACGAACTTCATCTTTATCTACAACACCAAGTAATTTATAAATCTCGCTTAAAGAAAAACCAAGTTCCTGTATTCGTTTAATAAACCCAACACGCTTAACGTCATCATACGAATATATCCGATAACCAGCTTCCGTTCGGTGAGGTTCTTGTAATAAATTTTTTCGCTCGTAATATCTGATCGTTTCTTTATTAACTCCACATTTATCTGCAAACTCACTAATGCGATAAATCATCTTATTTCACCCCATGAATATTATAAACCGTGTACCATAGTACACGGTCAAGTAAATTGGACTATTTTATTTTTTTCCCAAAGTATCACTCGTATGTGATTGATACTTTTATATAATACTATTGATTATCCTAACATCCCGCCAGAAAATCCGATTTAAACACCAGTTGTTTTTAAACTATTAAGAAAGTAATTCCACTATATATTCCGAAGACCCCTTATTTTTAATAGACATTTGTATTTCGATTCGATTAATATCATATTCTTCATATACATATTGAATAAGTGCTTTAGTGCATCTAGTCATGATGCCTTTCTTCTGGAAATCTTCAGCTAAATAATAACCAATTGAGGTACGTTTATTAACTAAGTCTAAATAATGTAATCCAATAACACCAATCAGTTTTTTATCACTCCATATTCCACAATGAAACCCATTACCATCGATAAATTGTTGTAAAGCTGAGTGGATAAAGTGTTGACTATCTTCTACCCTCTTTGTATGTTCAACAAAAGGTAAAAATTCCGCTAGATATTTGCGGTTACTATCTACTAATTTAAATAACTGCCCTGCTTCTCGTTCTTCTAATATCTTTAATTTAATATCTTTATCTATTTGATAACCAAAGATCATAACTATCCCACCCGCTTATATAATTATTAATGAACCTTAAAGAAAAAAACCGCTACTAAAGAGGATATGGAAATCCATCTCCACGCGCAAATTGTTGTAAGGCCGACTGAATAAACTTCTTACTGTGTTCAACCTCAGTTGTGTATGCTACAAATGGCAAGAACTCCGCTAGATACTCACGATTACTATCTACTAATTTAAAAAGTTGATCCGCTTCTCGTTCTTCTAATATTTTTAATTTTAAGTGGTCATTAATTTGATATCCAAACATAATTAAAACCTCCTATATTTTCAAAATATTCGATAAATTATAAGTATAATAACATAATTACATACATTAAAAACATAAACTTATTAAATATTTGTAAAATTTTAAACTTATTCATTATTCTTTTAACGATATATGTTAAGCTTTTATACATCTGTTTTATTAAATTTGAAAGGAGTTAAATACATGGAAAACAAATCTAAACAGTTTTCAAATGTATTTATTTTTGCTTCAGTTATTGTAGGGTTACTGGTAATTATTGGAGCCATCTTCCCTAATCAATTTGGTTCAATTTCTGGAGCAATCGGAAGTTTTATTACAGAAACATTCGGTTGGTACTATATGTTACTTATTAGTATTATTCTGATATTTTGTATCACTCTTATTTTTCATCCAATTGGAAAGCTTAAGTTAGGAAAACCTGATGATAAACCAGAATTTAATACTATTTCATGGTTAACAATGCTATTTAGTGCAGGTATGGGTATTGGACTTGTATTCTATGGATCTTCTGAGCCCATTTCACATTATCTATCGCCACCAACAGCGAGTAAAGAAACAGAAGCTGCTCTAGCTGAAGCCATGCGTTCAAGTTTCTTACATTATGGACTACATCCTTGGGCAGTTTACGGTATTGTTGCATTAGCTCTTGCATATACACAGTTTAGAAAAAATGAATTAGGACTCATTTCTCGTACATTACGTCCTATTTTCGGAAATAAAGTAGAAGGTCCATTAGGTACTGTTGTAGATGTTTTAGCCGTTTTTGCTACTATTATTGGGGTTGCAGTGTCACTTGGTGTTGGCGCCATGCAAATTAACGGTGGTTTAAATTATTTATTTGGAGTGCCAAACAATAAACTTATTCAAGGCATTATTATTCTTATTGTTACAGTTTTATTCTTAATTAGTGCTTGGAGTGGTTTAAGCAAAGGTATTCAGTATTTAAGTAATTTAAATATGCTTTTAGCTGCGATGTTACTTATTATTATTCTAATTGTAGGTCCTACAATTTTAATTATGAATATGTTTACATCCTCAATTGGTGAATATTTGAATACACTTATTTTTAATAGCTTTGATGTTGCTCCACTTAACTCACAAAAACATGAATGGTTACAGTCATGGACTATTTATTATTGGGGCTGGTGGATGAGTTGGTCACCATTTGTAGGTATCTTCATTGCACGTATTTCAAAAGGTCGTTCGATTCGTGAATTCGTTATCGCAGTATTAGGCGTTCCTACAATTATTAGTATGCTATGGTTTACAGCCTTCGGTATTACTGGTATTGAAATTGGTAAGCAATCTAAACATATCTTTAGTATGCCACCTGAAACACAATTATTTGGTATTTTCAATGAGATGCCTATGGGTGCAATTTTATCGTTTATCGCTATTATCTTAGTAGGCTCATTCTTTATTACATCCGCAGACTCAGCTACATTTGTATTAGGTATGCAAACATCATTTGGTCGTTTAAATCCATCCGGTTTTGTTAAGATTGTTTGGGGCGTCATGTTATCAGCGATTGCCTACGTACTTTTACTATCTGGTGGATCGACAGGTCTAGATGCTCTGCAATCAGCTGCTATTATTTCAGCATTACCATTTAGTTTTGTTGTTATTTTAATGATGATTTCATTTTTCAAAGATGCAAATCAAGAAAGAAAATTCTTAGGTTTAACTCTACAACCTGATCATCAACGTAAAAAGGACTATATTAAAAATAACACAACTCAACAATCTAAAATCAAATAGGACAGAATCTGAGACATCATTAAATGTCTCAGTTTTTTATTGATAGCCGATGATTGAATTGAACATGCATTTGTCGCAAGCTTTTTTCAACCTTAGTCCTCTTTTTTGGGAACGACACATTCAAAATAAATTCTATCTACTCTTGTAGTTTATATAAGATATCTTCTAAAACTTTACTATAAAATAAAAGGTCACAACGAATTGAAGACATTCGTTGTGACTTTATTTTTAAAATGTTCCTGGATTGAAATTAGTTTTCCATTTATTAAATGGCCAATATCTCCAAACGACTTTACCTACAAGTTGTTTTTTATCTACTAGACCTACAACATCAACTCGGCTATCTATACTATTTTGTCTATTATCTCCTAAAACTAAATATTTATCTTTAGGAAGTTTCATTTCATCATTTGAACCTTTAATTTGACTTGATTTAAATGAGCCTGTTAAATATTGACCTTGTTTATGTTTCTTATTGTAATCTAAATACGGTTCAGACACTTTTTTATTATTTACATATAATTGGTCTCCCTTATATTCTACTGTATCCCCTGGTGTACCAATCACACGTTTAATAAAATCACGTTTTGAATCTTCATGAAATACAACGACATCACCATTATCAATGTGATTCATAGATTTAGAAATTTTACTTATAATCACTTTATTGCGATCTTGAAACGTTGGATACATTGAAGATCCAGATACTGTATAGGAGACGCCAATAAACTTTGTTACTACAATAACAACCAGTAGCCCCACTACAATGGATATAACCCACTCTATGATTTCTCTTTTCACATTTCATCCCGCCTATCATCTTTTCTTATTCTCAATTACTTCTACTCTATCATACATACTTTTCAAACACGTTTCATTCTTCTTACGACTGATTTTTATTTGAATCTTTCACATTCGTAAGATACCCCTCTTACTTTGTAAGGTTAGATAAAGGCACCGCTTCATTCACCCTTTTAAAATAAGAAGTGTAATAGAGATAAGGAGTGATGAGATTGAAATTATTATTACGAATTATATTAACTATTCTTGTAATTATTGTAGTCATTATAGGTGGTTTATTTGGATTAAACGCATATTCAGACCAACATCCTAATAATCGTTCTATCAATGATTGGAATAAATTAAATCCCTTAGCGCCAACGCATGAGTATTATGTTAAGACTCAAAAACCATCAAAAGTGGAAGTCGTTGATAAGGAAAAAGACTTCTATATCTACCATTACAATCAAACAGGTTACACCAAAGATGGTAAAGCTAAAAACATTGATTATACAGCGTCTAAAAAATTAAAACAACATCATTACTTAGTTGTAAGCGAAAAATCTCACACCATTACATCATATACAGAAGTAAAACAATCAGACATTCCAACTAAAGCGAAAGAAAAATTATAAAACTTACAAGGAGTATGATAATCATGCCTATTTTAAACGTTAATCATGTATCAAAAATTTATGGAACGAAACAAAAATTTAAAGCACTACACGATATTAACTTTTCAGTCGATAAAGGAGAATTCGTTGCCATTATGGGACCATCTGGTTCAGGTAAGACAACCCTTCTTAATGTTATCAGTTCAATTGATAGCATTTCAGACGGTACTGTAGACATCAGTGGCAATGAAATAAACCAGTTGTCTAATAAAAAATTAGCACAATTTCGTAAGAAAGAACTTGGTTTTATTTTCCAAGATTATAGCGTTTTACCTACATTAACAGTCAAAGAAAATATTATGTTACCATTATCTGTCCAAAAAATGAAAAAAGATGAAATGGAAAAAAACTATCAAGACATCACAAAGGCACTTGGTATTTATGATTTAAGTGATAAATATCCTAGTGAAATTTCTGGAGGTCAACAACAACGTACAGCTGCTGCACGTGCTTTTGTACATCAACCATCAATTATTTTTGCAGATGAACCCACAGGTGCACTTGATTCAAAAAGTGCACAAGATTTACTTCATCGCTTAGAAGATATGAACAAACAATTTAATAGTACGATTATTATGGTTACTCATGATCCTTCAGCAGCAAGTTTTGCACAACGCGTCATTATGTTAAAAGATGGCGATATTCATTCAGAAATTCTTCAACAAAGTAAAACAAAATCTAAATTTTATAATGAAATCATTCAATTACAATCAGCCCTAGGTGGTGTGGCAAATGACGTTTAATCAAATTACATTAAAGAATTTAAAAAGTAATATCAAACATTATGTATTATATCTTTTTTCATTAATCTTAAGTATCATCTTATATTTTAGTTTTGTCACATTACAATACACACATAGCTTAAATAATGGTTCATCAAAAATAATCAATCAAGGTGCAAAAGTTGGTTCAGTTTTTTTATTCATTACGATTATCATTTTCTTAATGTATGCGAACCATCTATTTATTAAACGTCGCACACGCGAATTTGCATTATTCGAACTCATTGGACTAACACGTGGTAACATTCTTAGAATGCTTGCTATCGAACAAATCACTTTATTTATTAGTACAGGCATTATTGGCGTTATTATTGGTATTTTAGGTTCAAAATTATTGCTTTCAATATTAATAAAACTGATGCATTTACACATTCATGCATCTATAGGATTTGAAGTAGCTGCTTTAATTCAAACAATAATCATGCTAATGTTAGCGTTTATTCTAATTATGTTAGAAGATGCTATCTTTTTAAAACGAAGAACCATACTTTCTATGATGAAAGACAGTATGAAAACAGAGGCAGTAAAAGCGAAAATCACCACGCCAGAATGTATTGCTGGTATTCTCGGGCTCATAATGATTATGTTAGGTTATTATATGTCTACAGAAATGTTTGGTAAATTTCAAGAATTAACAATGGCCTTATTAACGCCGTTTATTATTTTATTCTTAACTGTAGCAGGCGCATATTTGTTTTTCAGAAGTTCAGTTTCAATTATTTTTAAATCTTTAAAAAAATCAAAACATGGTCGTGTCTCTATCACTGATGTCGTCTTTACATCTTCGATTATGTATAGAATGAAGAAAAATGCGATGTCTTTAACTATTATTACAGTCATTTCAGCAGTTACAGTAACAATCTTGTGTTTCGGAGCAATTAGTAAAGCAAATGCTGACTTTAATATTCAATCATCGTCACCTCAAGATATTAACTTTACTAAAGTAAAGATGGCCCAACAATTTGAACATCAACTTAACCAACACGGTATACCATATACAAAAAAAACGTATGAAAATGCCAATACCCATATTATTGAAAATGATGTCATTAAAAGTAAAACGGGTAACGCAATGCAAAATGAAAGTATATCGATTATGGCTGATCCTCATATCAAAGGTAATCACGCTACAATTACAAATTTACAAGGTCCACTTTCAATGATGTTTAATGTTCAAATCCATAAAGATTTAAAACTAAAAGGGCAACAAGTAAAGACATTTTATGTAGATAAAAAAGATTTAAATGAAATCATTCCAATGGATGCTTCATTGGGTGGACCAGTACTTAAAATCAGCGCAGATAACTATAATGCTTTAAAAACAAAAAATCAACTTACACATCATTATGGTTTTAATATTAAGCATCATAGCGATCTTTCAAAAGCTGAAACATTAGCTAAAAAAGGAAAACAAAATGTAGTTTTAAAAAGTGAAAACAAAAAAGCAATTGATGAAAGTAATGGCATTCTTATATTTGTCACTTCTTTCTTAGGTCTTGCATTTTTAGTAGCAGCTGGTTGCATTATTTATATTAAACAAATGGATGAAACTGAAGATGAAATAAATAATTATCGTATTCTGCGACGTATTGGTTTTACGAATACAGATATGATAAAAGGACTAGCTTTAAAGATTATATTCAATTTCGGTTTACCATTAGTGGTTTCTTTACTCCATGCCTTTTTTGCAGCAAACGCATTTATGATGTTAATAGGTAATTATACATTGACACCTATCTTCATTGTCATGGTTATCTATTCACTTGTATATCTGATATTTGCAGTTATTTCGTTCATTCATTCAGAACGCATCATTAAAGACGCCATTTAAATAATAGATTGAAAGGAAATGTTAAAATGACTATTAAAGAAATTATTCAACACGCATATGACGACTTATTAAGTTTAAAAGTAAATGGGTTTAATGGTATCATGTTAGCTCTGATAGTATTAGTTGCTAGTAGTATTACAACGCCATTTATTGGTGTGCCGGTAGGCTTACTTGGCGGTGGCTATATTTTGAAAAGATACGAAGAAAATAAACATTAGAATTAAAAAAAGAAGCTCAAAATGAATTGAGCTTCTTTTTTTTTATTCAACATTATATGCATCTAAAATCACTTTTAATAACTTTTTAATATAAGCTTCATTAAGGACGTTAGGTTTAATCAATATATTGAAATAAATCGGTGAAAAAATTAAATCAATAAATAAATCTTGGTCCGCTTCGTCAATATATTTAGAAATAATGGTCTTCAATATTTTACGATTGCTATCAAAATAACCTTTCATAAATATGTCACGTGCTTCAGATTGTTGATAACTAATTAATATTTCAATCACAGCACGACCTAAATGAGTTTGATAAATATTCATAACTCTTATTAGAAAATGATACAATTCATCGTACATCGTTTTATAATCATTTTCAAAAACGTGGATTCGACTGACAAACATATCGACAATAATAGATGATTTATCTTTCCAACGTCTATAAATCGTCGCTTTAGAAACACCTGTATTTTCAGAAATTTGATCTATTGTCATATCTCTAAAATAAGTCGTTTCTAATAACTGATCAATTTCTTTAAATATTTTTTCATTGATTGTTGGATCTTTCGGTCTTCCAGCCATCTTTTCTCCTTCTTAAACGTGAAATAAATTCTACAATTTCAAAGATAATTACTGCACTAATAAACCATACAACAAAACCAACCAAAATACTAAGTAACCACTCATGTGTAGAATATAACATTGCCCATGTTGCTAAGATACTACATAATACACCTGTCATACCAAAAACTGCACCTCTACTAACATGTTTGGCAACGACATCTCCATGTTGCATACCAGTAATAAATAAAGAAACAAGAAATACTGCAGGTAATGTTGCAAAAACGCCACCTAATTCTTTCCAAGGTAGCATAACTGAAATAATATAACTTAACATAACAGCTAAACCACCCACGAGAAATTTGATAAAAGTTAATTTCATTAAAAAATCCTCCAAATATTAAGAAATGTGTCGTACCGCAAAAATAGCAATTGAAATGACTAACCAACAAATAAATGCAAACGCTGTACCTTTTTTATAATCTCGTTTATTTATATAAATCGACGTAATAAATACTGTAATGATGCAAGAAATAATACCTATTATAGCTCCTGAACTAAGATGTATCGACATTTGAATCAGCTGTTCTCCTCGATGATCTATGGCTAAAGCAATAATAGCTGCTAGGTAGACTGCCGGCATAGTCGCAATAATGCCACCCATTTTTCCTCCTACTTTCTCAGCCATAATCGATGCAAAGGCAACAGCGATCCCTCCAATCACAAAATGAAGTATCGCACTTGAAATTGATATTCCGAACACATGAAACCCTTCTTACCTTAATTATTAAACGATACGTTTCGTTTAATAATATTGTAATTCTATTTTTAAACTATGTAAATATGAAATAAAGAATCCATTATTATAAAATAGGTGACAAAAAAAGAACAGGATACTGAATGCAACATTCATTCTACCTGTTCTTTTAGTCATTAACGTTTATATATTTTTATTTTAATTTCATAATAATCCTCGTAATCTTTATCACGATGCTCAACATGAATACCCGAGTCTTCAATGGCTTGAATACTCTTACCAACTTCATCACGTGCTTGTGTCAAATCTTTAGAAAATTGGAATGTTTTTGCTTTTACTTTTTCAGGGCCTAATTTTTGTTTCACACGAGCTTCTGTCTGTTTGACATTCAATTTCTGAGCAATAACTTGTTCAATCAATTGTTCTTGATCCGCTTCTTTTAAGGATAATACTGCGCGTGCATGGCGTTCTGTAATTTTACCTTCACGTAATCGTACAATTACTTTTGGTGCTAATTTAAGTAAGCGTAATTTATTAGCTATAAAACTTTGGCTTTTTCCAAGACTTTGCGCTAACTCACTTTGAGTGGTTTGTCCAATTTCAAGTAACTTTTTATAAGCTTCGGCTTCTTCTATTGCAGATAAATTTTCACGTTGGATATTCTCAATAAGGGCCACTACAGCAGTTTCTTCATCATTCATATGACGAATAATGACGTCTGCTTTAGATTGATGCAAGGATTGTAATGCTCTAAATCGTCGTTCACCTGCAATAATTTCATACATATTCTCTTCTATAGGTCGAACGACAATGGGTTGTAATAACCCATGTTCTTCTATCGACTCAGCAAGTTCTGTAATTTTACTTGAATCAAACACTTGGCGCGGTTGATAACGGTTAGGTACGATACGCTCTATTTGAATGGATTCCACACTTGAATGACGATTTTCTTCAATATAATCAACGATGTCTTCTTTATTTTTTAAACCAAATAGTTTAGAAAAAGGTTTTTTCATTGTCCATTCACTCCTCTTAAAATCAATTTTAACATGAGTAACCGAAAAATTGATTAATTTTCTAATAAAGGAGCTTTATTAGGTGTACCAGGTTTTCTAGGATATTTTTTAGGCGTTTGACGGCGCTTATCAACTATAATCATTTGTCTTTCACCTGCATCTTCTGGTAAATCAAATGTGTAAGAATCACTAAACTCTCCACCTAAGATGCTTATACCAAATTGTGCTTCTGCTAATTCTTCTTCACCTTTTGCAGACTTTAATGCAATAAACTGTCCGCCTTTTTTAACTAACGGCAAACATAACTCACTTAGAACAGTAAGTCTTGCCACTGCACGTGCTGTTACCACATCATATATTTCTCTATTGACACCTTTACCAAATGTTTCTGCTCGATCATGAACAAAACTTACTTGTGTTAATCCAAGTTCAACAGCTAAATGATTTAAAAACTGAATACGTTTATTTAATGAATCGACAATGGTTACCTTCAATTCTGGAAAAACAATTTTTAAAGGAATACTTGGAAATCCAGCACCAGCCCCTACATCACAAAGTGTTAGTGGTTGATTAAAATCATAGTAAAATCCAGCTGTAATAGAATCATAGAAATGTTTCAAGTAAACTTCATGCTCATCAGTAATACTTGTTAAATTCATTTTTTCATTCCATTCAACAAGCAAACGATAATAGGTTTGAAATTGTTGTTGTTGTTGTTCTGTTAATTCAATCCCTTGCTCACTTAACGCTTTTGTTAACCATTCGATGCCACTCATTAATTTTTCACCCTTTGTAATTTACCTTGTTCTAAATATACAAGTAAGATAGAAATATCTGCAGGATTAACACCTGAAATACGTGATGCTTGCGCAATATTTAATGGTTTAACCTCTGCTAATTTTTCTCGTGCTTCAGTAGCTAAACTATCCACTTTACTATAATCTAAGTCTTCTGGAATTTTCTTTTCTTCCATACGTTTAACTTTTTCAACTTGTTGTAATGATTTATTGATGTAACCTTCATATTTCGTTTGAATTTCAACTTGTTCTTCTACCGCTTCTGGTAACTGATGTGTTTCTTCTAATATCTCTAAAATTGTATCATACGTCATTTCAGGACGACGCAATAAATCAATGGCTAAGATACCATCTTTTAAGCGTGAACCACCATGAGCTTCAATCACAGATTGCGTATGTTCATTTGGTTTAATACGGATATTTGATAAACGGTCAATTTCATCTTGAATTTGTTGACGTTTATCATTAAAACGTGCATAACGTTCTTCAGAAATCATGCCTAAGTCATAACCAATATCAGTTAAACGTAAGTCGGCATTATCATGACGTAATAATAAGCGATATTCAGCACGAGAAGTCAATAAACGATAAGGCTCATTCGTTCCTTTTGTTACTAAATCATCAATTAAGACACCAATATAAGCATCTGAACGACTTAGAATTTTTTCGCCTGTACCTAATACTTTACCTGCAGCGTTAATACCTGCCATAATGCCTTGACCTGCTGCTTCTTCATAACCAGACGTACCATTAATTTGCCCTGCAGTGTATAAGTTTTTAATCATTTTAGTTTCTAATGTTGGCCATAATTGTGTTGGCACAATCGCATCATATTCAATCGCGTAACCTGCACGCATCATATCTGCTTTTTCAAGACCCGGAATAGTAGCTAACATTTGGCGTTGAACATGTTCAGGAAGACTAGTTGATAAGCCTTGCACATAAACTTCATTCGTATTACGTCCTTCTGGTTCTAAGAAAAGTTGATGACGTGGTTTGTCATTGAAACGTACAAATTTATCTTCAATAGATGGACAATAACGTGGGCCTGTACCTTTAATCATACCTGAGTACATAGCTGATAAATGTAAATTATCATCAATGACTTTATGTGTACGATCATTTGTATACGTGAGCCAACAAGGTAGTTGGTCTAAAATATATTCGGTAGTTTCAAAACTAAACGCACGACCAACGTCATCGCCAGGTTGAATCTCAGTTTTAGAATAGTCGATTGTCTTAGAATTCACACGTGGCGGTGTACCTGTTTTAAAACGCACAACTTCAAACCCAAGTTCTCTTAAGTTATCAGCTAATGAAATAGATGGAAGTTGATGGTTTGGACCACTTGAATATTTCATATTACCTAAAATGATTTCTCCACGTAAAAATGTACCTGTCGTGATGACTACAGCTTTCGCATGATACTCTGTACCTATATTCGTACGTACACCTTTAACTTCATCATTTTCAATCAATAATTCGTCTACCATACCTTGCATGATATCTAAGTTATCTTCATCTTCAATGACACGTTTCATTTCTTGTTGATAAAGCACTTTATCAGCTTGAGCACGTAATGCACGAACTGCTGGACCTTTACCAGTATTAAGCATGCGCATTTGAATGTGTGTTTTATCAATTGCTTTAGCCATTTGGCCACCTAATGCGTCGATTTCACGTACTACTATTCCTTTTGCTGGGCCACCGACTGATGGGTTACATGGCATAAAGGCGATATTATCTAAGTTAATGGTTAACATTAACGTTTTAGCACCACGTCTTGCTGAAGCTAATCCCGCTTCAATTCCAGCGTGACCGGCACCAATAACAATTACGTCATATTCTTGAACCATTGAATTGTCCTCCCTATTTTTTCCTTAATTATTATTATTCATTTTAGACTACTGACCGTCTTAATTTTTATCATTTACCTAAACAGAATTGACTAAATAGCTGATTAATTAATTCATCACTTGCTGATTCTCCAATAATTTCTCCTAATATTTCCCATGTACGAGTTAAATCAATTTGAACCATATCCATAGGAATACCAGCTTCAGCTGCATCAATGGCATCTTGAATTGTTTGTCTTGCTTGTTTTAAAAGTGAGATATGTCTAGAGTTTGAAACATAAGTCATATCTTGATTTTGTACTTCTCCACCAAAGAACAAATCTCTGATTTGTAATTCTAATTCGTCGATACCTTCTTGTTTTAACATTGATGTTTGAATAAGTGGTGTGTCCCCTATCATAGTTTTAACTTCTTCAATATCTAATCGACGTTCTAAATCTGTTTTATTAACGATAACAATAGCATCTTCATTTTTTATGACTTCATATAATGTACGATCTTCTTCAGTTAAAGGCTCGTTATTATTTAATACAAAAAGAATTAAATCCGCTTCACTTAATGCTTTACGTGAGCGCTCTACGCCTATTTTTTCTACAATATCTTCAGTATCACGAATACCTGCTGTATCAACAAGTCTTAATGGGACACCACGTACATTAACGTATTCTTCTAATACATCTCGAGTTGTTCCAGCTACTTCAGTGACAATGGCTTTATTATCTTGAATAAGATTATTTAGCATTGAAGATTTACCTACATTCGGTTTACCGACAATCACTGTAGATAATCCTTCTCTCATAATCTTACCTTGAGTTCCCGTTTCTAATAATTGATCAATTTCATTTTTAATTTTTTTAGACTGCGCAAGTAAAAATTCCGTTGTTGCATCTTCAACATCATCATATTCTGGATAATCAATGTTCACTTCAACTTGGGCAAGAATTTCTAATATCGATTGACGTTGTTGTTTAATTAAATCACTCAAACGACCTTCAATTTGATTCATTGCAACTTTAGAGGCTCTATCCGTTTTAGAACGAATGAAGTCCATGACTGCTTCTGCTTGAGATAAGTCAATTCGGCCATTTAAAAACGCACGCTTAGTATATTCGCCAGGTTCCGCCATTCTAGCGCCATGTGTCATGGTAAGTTCTAGTATGCGATTAATTGTCAAAATACCCCCATGACAATTAATTTCAATAATATCTTCACGTGTAAAGGTTTTTGGTGCACGTAAAACTGAAATCATCACTTCTTCTACAACTTCATCTGTCTCAGGATCTATAATATGGCCGTAATTAATAGTGTGTGATGGAACATCTTTTAATTGTTTCTTTCCTTTATATAACTTATCGCCTATTTCAACCGCTTCTGGACCAGACAACCGTACAATACCAATTGCACCTTCTCCCATTGGAGTTGAAATACTTGTAATTGTATCAAAATCCATTATCCATTCTCGCCTCCCTAGTTAAGTAAAATTTCAATATAATATTGTAATAAGTTTCTAATTAAATTGCGAATATATTGTTTTATAATCTACTGGTTAGTCTTCGGTTTGTCTAACATTAGACTTCCGTCAGTCTAAATTTATTTAATTCTCTTATTAAATACCTTTGCTATTTTCAATACATGTTCTAAACTGCCTTGAATCTCTAAAGTTGACATGTTTTTAGCAGGTTGTCTCGCTATTACAATAATATCTTTTGAAATCATATCTTGCTTATGCACTTTAAAATTTTCTCTAATGGCACGCTTAATACGATTTCGAGTTACAGCATTTCCGATTTTCTTAGAAACGCTAATGCCTAAGCGAAAATGTTCATACTCATTGTTTAATGTATACACAACAAATTGTCTATTGGCTACAGATTTTCCCTTTTTATAAATTTTTTGGAACTCACTATTCCTTTTTATACGATAAGCTTTCTCCACGCTTAAATCACTCGCTTACATTGTTCTTTATGTTACATTCATCTATTAAAATGTGTGGGTTTAAAACGAAAAAAAAGACCACTGAGAAGTCAGTGATCTTATGCTGATAAAACTTTACGGCCTTTACGACGACGACGCGCTAAAACTTTACGGCCATTTTTAGTGCTCATACGTTTTCTGAAACCATGAACTTTACTATGTTTACGTTTATTTGGTTGATAAGTACGTTTTACCATGCAAAACACCTCCATCTACATATTATATCTCGTTCACTAAATCTACTTCTAATGAACCTGACTATTTTAATAGATAAATGATAATTGTTAATATCAAATCATTTTGATTTAATTCGATTTTATCTAGTCATAATTCAAGCAACTACTACAATATAACAAATTACCATTTATAAAGCAAGCAGCTTTTGAAACCAATTAATGAATTTCAAGACGGTCTTTTAGTTATATCATTTTCATTTTTAATATTTATACATTTCATTGATTCAGTAGCTTCTCAATTTTATACATATTTAATACACGTTTATAAATTATTTCCCAAACCTGTTATAGTACATTGAATTATGGTATCATTTTTTATCCACTTATTCACATATAGTATTTAATTTTTTGTGGATAATCAATAGCATATTCACAGATTTATACCAAATTTACAAACATATTCACAGCCATTTGACATCTATTGCAGTTAAAAAGTATAATTGTGTGGATAAGTCGTCTGAATCATTTATCTTATAGGATTTTTTTATAAATTCTATACGTGTTTTTACTGTGTATAAATCATAGCATATATAAAGTTATCCACCGAATGTGATTAACTTGTGGATAATTATTAACATGCTGTGATTATTTTTATCCACGCTTATAAAAACTGTGTATAAGTCTTAAATTTATAGAAAGATGGAGTTTATATATGTCGGAACAAGAAATTTGGAAAAAGGTATTAGAAGTAGCTGAGTCAGAGATTTCGAAAACAACGTTTAATACGTTTTTAAAAGACACTGAACTTAAAGAAATTCGCGACAATGTTGCTTACATCTTTGTTATTCATGAGTTTTATGCTGATTGGTTAAACTCAAATTATAAAGATGTAATTCAAACAATTATGAAAGACATCATTGGTTATGAAGTTGATCCAAAATTTTACACTGCTGAACAACTCGCTGAACTTGATGAAACGAGTCGTAAACAATCAAATACTGTAAACAAAACGTCTGCCATTGATGATAGCCATGATGATATCGATCAATTTAATACGCATAATACGTTTGATACATTTGTGATTGGTCCTGGCAACCGCTTCCCACATGCAGCAAGCTTAGCTGTAGCTGAAGCACCTGCACAAGCTTATAATCCATTATTTATCTATGGAGGCGTAGGATTAGGGAAAACGCATTTAATGCATGCCATTGGTCATCACGTACTAAGTAATAAACCGAATGCCAAAGTGCTTTATACTTCAAGCGAAAAGTTTACAAATGATTTTATTAAATCCATTCGTAACAATGAACCTGAAGCATTTAGAGAAAAATATAGAAATATCGATGTATTATTAATTGATGATATTCAATTCATTCAAAATAAAGAACAAACACAAGAAGAATTTTTCCACACATTTAATGAATTACATCAAAATAAAAAACAAATTGTTATTTCAAGTGATCGTCCACCTAAAGAAATAGCAAAACTTGAAGATCGCTTACGTTCTCGATTTGAATGGGGTCTCATTGTTGATATCACGCCACCAGATTATGAAACACGTATGGCCATCTTGCAGAAAAAAATCGAAGAAGAGAACTTAGAAATTCCAGCAGAAGCATTGAATTATATTGCAAATCAAATTCAATCAAATATTCGTGAACTTGAAGGAGCTTTAACGCGTTTACTTGCTTATTCAAAATTACAAGGTAAACCGATTACAACAGAACTTGCTGCTGAAGCATTAAAAGATATTATTCAAGTTCCCAAATCTAAAAAAATCTCGATTCAAGATATTCAAAAAGTAGTTGGGCATTATTACAATGTACGCATCGAAGATTTTAGTGCTAAGAAAAGAACAAAGTCGATTGCATATCCACGACAAATCGCAATGTATCTATCTAGAGAATTAACTGATTTTTCATTACCAAAAATTGGTGAGGAATTTGGAGGACGCGATCATACTACAGTTATTCACGCACACGAAAAAATTTCGAATGATATTAAGGCGGATCCAATTTTCAAACAAGAAGTCGAAGATTTAGAAAAAGAAATACGTAAACAGTAATAGGAAATATGAATCTGTTATATAACAGCATTGCTAAAATATGACATTCAATATCAAAGATGATTGTGCTTCTAAATAATTTTATAAATATAGCAAGAATCTAGAAAAGGTTAAATTGTGGATAATGTGAAGAAGTAATACACATCATTAACAACTTATCCACATGTGTATAACTTTGATATAAAAGGCGTTTCATGAGATATCCACTAATCCACAAGCCCTACTACTATTACTATGATTTTAAAACCTATATAATTTAAGTATAAACGACTGGAAGGAGTTTAAATTAATAATGGAATTTACAATAAAAAGAGATTACTTTATCACACAATTGAATGATACATTAAAGGCAATCTCACCAAGAACAACTTTACCAATTTTAACAGGTATCAAAATTGATGCTAAAGATAATAATGTTATTTTAACTGGTTCTGATTCAGAAATTTCAATTGAAATCACGATTCCTAAACAAGTAGATGGAGAAGATATTGTTGATATTACTGAAACTGGATCTGTGGTTCTTCCTGGTCGTTTCTTTGTTGACATCATTAAAAAATTACCAGGCAAAGATGTTAAATTATCAACAAATGAACAGTTTCAAACCCTTATCACATCAGGACATTCAGAATTTAATTTAAGTGGTTTAGATCCTGAACAATATCCATTATTACCGCAAGTATCACGTGATGATGCAATTCAATTATCTGTAAAAGTACTTAAAAACATTATTGCGCAAACAAACTTTGCAGTGTCCACCTCAGAAACACGCCCAGTTTTAACTGGTGTGAACTGGCTTATACAAGATAATGAATTAATATGCACTGCTACGGATTCACACCGCTTGGCTGTAAGAAAATTAAAGCTTGAAGATGAATCGGAAAATAAAAATGTTATTATTCCAGGTAAAGCATTATCTGAATTAAATAAAATTATGAGTGATAATGATGAAGACATCGATATCTTCTTTGCATCTAATCAAGTATTGTTCAAGGTCGGTAACGTAAACTTTATTTCACGTTTATTAGAAGGTCATTATCCTGATACAACACGTCTTTTCCCTGAAAACTATGAAATCAAATTAGGATTAGATAACGGAGAATTCTATCATGCGATAGATCGTGCGTCATTACTTGCACGTGAAGGCGGAAATAACGTAATTAAATTAAGTACTGGAAATGAGGTTGTAGAATTATCATCTACATCACCAGAAATCGGTACAGTAAAAGAAGAAGTTACAGCAACTGATGTTGAAGGTGGCAATTTGAAAATTTCATTCAACTCAAAATATATGATGGACGCATTAAAAGCAATTGATAATGATGAAGTTGAAGTAGAATTCTTTGGTACGATGAAACCATTTATCTTAAAACCAAAAGCAGATGATTCAGTCACTCAACTCATTTTACCAATCAGAACATACTAGTCATTAAAGATTAATTAAAAAGTTAAAGTAGAACAGAGTTCTTATTGAATTACTGTTCTACTTTTTTATTGATTAAAACAGTAATTTTAAACTATCTCAGAGGTTCATAGTGAAGCTAAATTTAGTAAAACGTGGTTTTTATCTACAACTCATTATATTCGCTGAAATAGGCCTTAAAATTAAAAATTGAGATATTGTCTCTGATTATTTTTGTCATAATTTCAAAAAATCATCTATTTTTTACATAACAATTTAAAATAACAAAAACTTATTTAAAAGTAAACGGTTTCACACTTCATTTTAAATGAAATTTATTCCTAAAAAAGGTATAATATAGTAATGATATATAAAGAAATGGAGTGATTATTTTGGTTCAAGAAGTAATAGTTGAAGGCGAGATTACGTTAGGTCAATTTCTTAAAACAGAAGGTATCATCGAATCAGGTGGACAAGCAAAATGGTTCTTACAAGATTACGATGTTTTATTAAATGGCGAACGTGAAACACGTCGTGGAAAAAAGCTAGCTGACCAAGATCGTATCGACTTCCCTGATATTCCAGATATCGATTCATTTATTATTATTCATCAAGGTGAGCAATGAAGCTTAAAACACTCCAATTAGAAAACTATCGTAACTATGAAGCGGTTACGTTAAATTGTCATCCTGAAGTGAATATTCTTATTGGAGAAAATGCACAGGGAAAGACAAATTTACTTGAATCAATTTACGTCCTTGCTTTAGCTAAAAGTCACCGAACCTCCAATGACAAGGAACTTATACGGTTTAACTCTGAGTATGCTAAAATAGAGGGTGAGCTAAGTTATAGACACGGAACCATGCCATTAACGATGTATATAACTAAAAAAGGTAAACAAGTTAAAGTGAACCACTTGGAACAAAGTCGACTAACACAGTATGTTGGACATCTAAATGTGGTTCTTTTTGCACCTGAAGACTTAAATATTGTTAAAGGTTCTCCTCAAATTAGAAGACGATTTATAGATATGGAATTAGGGCAAATTTCTGCAGTATATCTCAACGATTTAGCTCAATATCAACGTATTCTCAAACAAAAAAATAATTATCTTAAGCAGTTACAACTTGGTCAAAAAACAGATAAAACGATGCTAGAGGTTTTAAATCAACAATTTGCACAATATGCGCTTAATGTCACTTTAAGACGTGAGCAATTTATTGAAGAATTAGAGGCTTTAGCACAGCCTATCCACGCTGGTATTACGAACCAACGTGAAACATTATCTCTAAAATATTTACCAAGTATTAAACTTAGCGATACAAGTAAAAATAAGAGTGAATTATTAGATGAAGTCATCACGTTATTGAATGAATATCAACAACGTGAAATGGATAGAGCAGTATGTTTATACGGTCCACATAGAGATGACTTAGGATTTAATGTGAATGACATGGATGCTCAAACCTATGGATCTCAAGGTCAACAAAGAACAACCGCTTTATCAATTAAACTAGCAGAAATAGAATTAATGAACATTGAAGTCGGAGAATATCCGATTTTATTATTAGACGATGTCTTAAGTGAACTTGATGATTCTCGTCAGACGCATTTACTCAGTACAATTCAACATAAAGTACAAACCTTCGTAACAACTACATCGGTAGACGGTATTGATCATGAAATCATGAATAATGCGAAACTTTACCGAATTAATCAAGGTGAAATTATTAAGTAATAGAAAGTGATGGTGAATACATTGTCAGATGTAAACAACACAGATAATTATGGTGCTGGACAAATACAGGTATTAGAAGGACTTGAAGCGGTACGTAAACGCCCTGGTATGTATATTGGCTCAACTTCAGAAAGAGGTTTGCATCATTTGGTATGGGAAATCGTTGATAACAGTATTGACGAAGCGCTAGCTGGATATGCTAATCAAATTGAAGTAGTGATTGAGAATGACAACTGGATTAAAGTGACTGACAATGGTCGTGGTATTCCTGTCGATATTCAAGAAAAAATGGGACGTCCCGCAGTAGAAGTTATTCTTACTGTACTTCATGCCGGAGGTAAATTCGGTGGTGGCGGATACAAAGTATCTGGTGGACTACATGGTGTAGGTTCATCTGTAGTAAATGCGTTATCACAAGATTTAGAAGTGTATGTACACCGTAATGAAACAATTTATCATCAAGCATACAAAAAAGGCGTGCCTCAATTTGATCTTAAAGAAATAGGTAGTACGGATAAAACAGGTACAGTGATTCGCTTTAAAGCAGATAGTGAAATCTTTTCAGAAACAACAGTTTATAATTATGAAACACTTCAAAAACGTATTAGAGAATTAGCATTCTTAAATAAAGGTATTTCAATTACACTAAGAGACGAACGTGAAGATGAAGAACAACGTGAAGACACGTATCATTATGAAGGTGGTATTAAATCTTACGTTGAATTACTGAACGAAAATAAAGAACCTATTCATGACGAACCTATTTATATTCATCAGTCAAAAGATGATATCGAAGTAGAAATTGCAATACAATACAATAGCGGTTATGCTACAAACTTATTATCCTATGCGAATAATATCCACACATATGAAGGTGGTACACATGAAGATGGCTTTAAACGTGCACTTACACGTGTCTTAAACAGTTATGGGACTCAAAGTAAGATTATTAAAGATGATAAAGAACGTCTTTCAGGTGAAGATACACGTGAAGGTTTAACAGCAGTTGTCTCTATAAAACATGGTAATCCACAATTCGAAGGTCAAACGAAGACGAAATTAGGTAACTCTGAAGTACGTCAAATCGTTGATCGATTATTTTCAGAACACTTTGAACGCTTTTTATATGAGAATCCAAATGTTGCAAGAATCATTGTTGAAAAAGGAATCATGGCGTCAAGAGCACGTGTAGCAGCTAAAAAAGCGCGTGAAGTGACACGTCGTAAATCAGCATTAGAAATTTCAAGTTTACCTGGTAAACTGGCAGACTGTTCAAGTAAAAATCCTGATGAAAGTGAAATTTTCTTAGTTGAGGGTGACTCTGCCGGGGGGTCTACAAAAGAAGGTCGTGACTCAAAAACACAAGCGATTTTACCGTTGAGAGGTAAAATATTAAATGTGGAAAAAGCACGTTTAGATCGTATTTTAAATAACAATGAAATCCGTCAAATGATTACAGCATTTGGTACAGGCATAGGTGGCGAATTTGATATTTCTAAAGCCCGTTATCATAAGATTGTTATCATGACAGATGCTGATGTAGATGGTGCGCATATTCGTACATTATTACTTACATTCTTCTACAGATTTATGCGTCCATTAATTGAGGCTGGGTATGTATACATCGCTCAACCACCATTGTATAAGCTAACACAAGGTAAACAAAAATATTACGTCTTTAACGATCGTGAATTGGATAAATTAAAAGCTGAACTAAATCCTACTCCAAAATGGCAAATTTCTCGTTACAAAGGTTTAGGTGAAATGAATGCCGATCAATTATGGGAAACAACAATGAATCCTGAAAATCGTATGATGTTACAAGTAAAACTTGAAGATGCAGTAGAAGCGGATCAAACATTTGAAATGTTAATGGGTGACGTTGTTGAAAATCGTAGACAATTTATCGAAGATAATGCAGTTTATGCTAATTTAGATTTCTAATTTAACTTAATGTGAACTGACTATAAAAGGAGGATATCTTGATGGCTGATTCTCTACCACAATCAAGAATTAATGAAAGAAATATAACCAACGAAATGCGCGAATCATTTTTAGACTATGCGATGAGCGTTATCGTTTCACGTGCATTACCAGATGTACGTGATGGTTTAAAACCTGTACATCGTCGTATTTTATATGGTCTAAATGAACAAGGAATGACTCCAGACAAACCTTATAAAAAATCAGCACGTATTGTTGGGGACGTTATGGGGAAATATCATCCACACGGCGACTCTTCAATTTATGATGCTATGGTAAGAATGGCACAAACCTTTAGCTATCGTTATCCTCTTGTTGATGGTCAAGGTAACTTTGGTTCAATGGATGGTGACGGTGCTGCGGCAATGCGTTATACCGAAGCAAAAATGACCAAAATCACATTAGAACTGTTACGTGATATCAATAAAGATACTATTGATTTCTTAGATAACTATGATGGTACAGAAAGAGAGCCCGAAGTCTTACCTTCTCGTTTCCCTAACCTTTTAGTGAATGGTGCTTCAGGTATTGCGGTTGGTATGGCTACAAATATTCCACCACACAATTTAACAGAAGTCATTGACGGAGTCTTACGTTTAAGTCAAAATCCTGATATCACAATCTCAGAATTGATGGAAGATATTCAAGGTCCTGATTTTCCAACTTCTGGCTTAATTTTAGGTAAAAGTGGCATTAGACGTGCCTATGAAACTGGTCGTGGATCAATTCAAATGCGTGCACGTGCATCAATAGAAGAACGTGGCGGTGGTCGTCAGCGTATTGTTGTGACTGAAATTCCATATCAAGTGAATAAAGCAAGAATGATTGAGAAAATTGCAGAATTAGCGCGTGAGAAAAGAATTGAAGGTATCACAGATCTTCGTGACGAAACAAGTTTACGTACAGGGGTAAGAGTTGTTATTGATGTACGTAAAGATGCCAATGCAAATGTTATTTTAAATAATTTATATAAACATACACCATTACAAACATCATTTGGTGTAAATATGATTGCCCTTGTGAATGGTCGACCTAAATTAATTAACTTAAAAGAAGCGCTTGTTGAATATTTAGAACATCAAAAAACAGTTGTACGTCGTCGTACAGAATACAATTTGAAAAAAGCGAAAGATCGTGCACATATCTTAGAAGGTTTAAGAATTGCGCTGGATCATATTGATGAAATTATTTCTATTATTCGTGAGTCTGACACAGATAAAGTGGCGATGGAAACATTGCAAGAACGTTTTAAATTGTCTGAACGTCAAGCTCAAGCCATTTTAGATATGCGTTTACGTCGTTTAACTGGGTTAGAGCGCGATAAAATTGAAAATGAGTATAATGAATTATTAAGTTATATTGCAGAATTAGAAGAGATTTTAGCAAATGAAGATGTATTACTTCAACTTGTTCGTGATGAGCTTACAGAAATTAAAGAACGTTTCGGTGACGAACGTCGTACTGAAATTCAATTGGGTGGTTTAGATCACTTAGAAGATGAAGACTTAATCCCTGAAGAACAAATTGTCATCACTTTAAGTCATAACAACTATATTAAACGTTTACCTGTATCTACATATCGTTCACAAAACAGAGGTGGACGAGGTGTACAAGGTATGAATACCTTAGAAGAAGACTTTGTCAGTCAACTTGTAACATTAAGTACACATGATAATGTTTTATTCTTTACGAATAAAGGCCGTGTTTATAAGTTGAAAGGATACGAAGTACCTGAATTATCTCGTCAATCTAAAGGTATTCCAGTCATTAATGCGATTGAGCTTGAAAATGATGAAGTGATTAGTACGATGATTGCCGTAAGAGATTTAGAAGATGAGAACAGTTTCTTAGTCTTTGCTACTAAAAAAGGTATTGTTAAACGTTCTGCATTAAGTAACTTCTCTCATATTAATAAGAATGGTAAAATTGCGATTGGCTTTAAAGAAGATGATGAATTAATCGCAGTTCGTCTTACTGATGGTAAACAAGATATTTTACTTGGTACAGCACATGCCTCATTAATTCGATTCCCTGAAAATAGTTTACGCCCACTAGGTCGTACAGCTTCAGGTGTGAGAGGTATTTCTCTAAGAGAAAATGACGTAGTCGTAGGTTTAGACGTAGCCTATGCTGAAAGTGAAGATGAAGTTCTAGTCGTTACTGAAAAAGGTTATGGTAAACGAACACCTGTAAGTGAATATCGTTTATCTAATCGTGGCGGTAAAGGTATAAAAACAGCTAAAATTACAGAACGTAATGGTAATGTTGTATGTATTACAACGGTAAGCGGTCAAGAAGATTTAATGATTGTAACAGATGGTGGTATTATTATTCGTCTACAAGTTGAAGATATTTCTCAAAATGGCCGTGCCACACAAGGTGTGCGATTAATGAAATTAGGCGATAATCAAGCCGTATCAACCGTTGCGAAAGTCATTGATAAAACTGAAGATGAAGCTGCAACTGAAGCGGCACAACAAACAGAAAATGTGAGTGCCCAAACTACAGAAAGTGCAAATGAACAAGTGATAGATGATACGACACCTGGTAACGCTTTGCATACTGAATCTGATGAAGATGATGAAGATGATGAACGCATCGAAGTAAGACAAGATTTCATGGATCGTGTAAATGAAGATATTGAGAATGATTCAGATCAGAATTAAATATAAAAATAAGACTTCCCACATATAGGGAAGTCTTATTTTTATTATTTATCGTTCTAATTCTTTCATTACATAAGGAATTTGATTAATTAATTTTGAAGGGGGCACAACGTACATTTTTTCAGAAAGTTTTTCACCAATATAACTGTGAATATAAGTTGCGCTCGTAACGGCATCTTGTAAGCTATCAAATTGACCTACAAAACTTGTAATCATACCAGCTAATGTATCACCCATACCACCTGTAGCCATTGCAGGTGTGCCAATTGGTAATTTGTATTCTTTATCTTTAAAGAAGATTTCTGTACCGTGTTTTTTTAGTACTACAGTAGCACCTAATTTATCCACAGCTTCTCTATTTCTTTCATACGTTTGTTCTTCAATAGGAATACCACTTAGACGTTCCCATTCTTTTTGATGTGGTGTAAAGATAACACGACATGTAGGAATATCAGGTTTAAGTTTACAAAATATTGTAATTGCATCACCATCTACAATTAAGTTTTGGTGGGGTTGAATATTTTGTAGTAAGAAAGTAATCGCATTATTTCCTTTAAAATCAACGCCAAGACCTGGTCCAATTAAAATACTATCTGTATTCTCAATCATTTTTGTTAACATTTTAGTATCATTAATATCTATTACCATTGCTTCAGGACAACGTGAATGAATGGCTGCATGATTAGTAGGATGTGTGGCTACAGTAATTAAACCACTTCCACTAAAAAGACATGCACGGGCAGCTAACATGATTGCTCCGCCTAAATTTGCACTACCACCAATTAAAAGAATTTTTCCATAATCACCTTTATGCGTTTCGTCATTACGTTTAGGAATTGTCACATTAGTTAATGTTTCCATATGATGAATCCTCCCTATTTAGATTCGAAAGTCATAACTTCTATATATTAAATCAATGAAATGATGAGTTATTAAGACAAGCGAAAATATCATGTGCATTTTAAATACAATAGAAAATATTATACCTGCTTAAGCGTTTCGTCAACACTATTTTAAATAAATTTATAAATGCTAAAATTGACAGAATTTTAACGTATGTAGTTTGTTATATTTGGTTGAGGTAACTGCTTGAAAATTATATATGACTTTGCTATATTAAAATTAACTTAATAAAGTATTGTTCGTAGGCTAAGTAACATAAGGGTATTAATTTCAGAGAGCTTGTGGTTAGTGTAAACAAGTAATTAATTTTTATGCGAATCTACCTACTTATATTGAACAATCGGTTTTAACCGTTATCGATAGTGGAGTGCAATTTAGTTTATTTAATTAAATTGTTAAATAGGGTGGCAACGCGTAGACCACGTCCCTTGTATGGGGACGTGGTCTTTTTTTATTTTAAATCGCTATGGTCACTCAATATAAATTTTTTGGAAGGATGAATATTATATGTTAGACATCAAGCAATTCAGAGACGAAACGGACAAAGTTAAGAGCAAAATTGAATTACGAGTAGATGATTCAAAGGTTGTTGATGAAGTATTAGAATTAGATAATCAACGTCGTGATTTAATTGGTAAAACAGAAGAAATGAAAGCACGTCGTAACAAAGTAAGTGATCAAATCGCTGAAAAAAAACGTAATAAAGAAGATGCAGATGACGTCATTAAAGAAATGCGTGAATTAGGCGATGAAATTAAAGAAAATGATGCAAAATTAAATGAAGTAGATAACAAAATTCGTGATATCTTAATTCGTATTCCAAACTTAATTGCAGATGACGTACCACAAGGTGCTGACGACACTGAAAATGTTGAATTAAAAAAATGGGGTACGCCTCGTGAATTTGATTTTGAACCAAAAGCGCACTGGGATTTAGTAGAAGAATTAAAAATGGCTGATTTCGAACGTGCTGCAAAAGTATCAGGTGCGCGCTTCGTTTATTTAACTAAAGATGGTGCTTTATTAGAACGTGCATTAATGAACTATATGTTAACAAAACATACAACACAACATGGTTATACAGAAATGATGACACCTCAATTGGTAAATGCAGATACAATGTTTGGTACAGGCCAATTACCTAAATTTGAAGAAGATTTATTCAAAGTTGAAAAAGAAGGCTTATATACAATTCCAACTGCAGAAGTGCCATTAACAAACTTCTATAGAAATGAAATTATCCAACCGGATGTGTTACCAGAAAAATTCACTGGTCAAACTGCATGTTTCCGTAGTGAAGCGGGATCAGCTGGTAGAGATACAAGAGGTTTAATTCGTTTACATCAATTCGATAAAGTTGAAATGGTACGTTTTGAAAAACCTGAAGATTCTTGGGATGCATTAGAAGATATGACTCAAAATGCCGAAGCAATTTTAGAAGAATTAAAATTACCATATCGTCGCGTGATCTTATGTACTGGAGATATTGGTTTCAGCGCAAGTAAAACATATGACTTAGAAGTATGGTTACCAAGTTACAATGACTACAAAGAAATTAGTTCTTGCTCAAACTGTACTGATTTCCAAGCTCGTCGTGCTAACATTCGTTTCAAACGTGATGCTTCTTCTAAACCAGAATTAGTACACACATTAAATGGTAGTGGACTTGCAGTAGGTCGTACATTTGCAGCTATCGTAGAAAACTACCAAAACGAAGATGGTTCAATTACAATTCCAGAAGCACTTGTACCATTTATGGGCGGCAAAACAGAAATTCGTCCAGTCAACTAATCATTAAATAGAATTCAACTCATAAAGTGATAGAGTGACATAGTCCTCTATCGCTTTATTTATTTTTATATTAAATAAGACTGCCCTGAGAAAGGTAAATTTAAAAATATCGAAAATTTCTGATATTTTTAAAACATTGAAGTATCAATATTTCTAAACGCCCTTCTCTCTAACCTCACTCAAACGGACGTCTAAAGATATTGAAGCGTCTATTAGATTATATTAGACTAAATTTAATTAAAATATATAGTCAATTTGAAAATACATATATAAAGGGGGAGCTAACATGACGTCACATGTAACATTTCAACAAGGAGTCAAAGAATGTATTCCAACACTACTAGGATACATCGGTATAGGACTATCATTTGGCATTGTGGCAGCTTCTCAGGATTTTAGTGTTCTAGAAATTCTTCTGTTATGTTTATTGGTTTATGCAGGCGCAGCACAATTTATTATTTGTGCTTTAGTTATTACTGGTACACCTATATCAGCAATCGTGTTAACAACGTTAATTGTGAATTCCCGCTTCTTTTTATTGTCTATGACATTATCACCTAATTATAAAGATTATGGTATATGGAATCGTTTAGCTTTGTCTTCTCTTCTTACTGACGAGACCTTTGGGGTTGCTATAACGCCACACTTAAAAGGGGAAACAATTAATGACCGATGGTTACATGGATTAAATATTACTGCTTATTCATTTTGGGCAATCGCTTGTGTGTTAGGAGCAGTCTTTGGGAAATACATCTCTCATCCTGAAATGTTAGGATTAGACTTTGCGATTACAGCTATGTTTATTTTCTTGGCTATGGCTCAATTTGAAACGATTACACGTTCCAAAATAAGTATATATATCGTATTAATTGCGTTCGTTATTGTAATGATGTTCATTTTAAGTTGGTTGATGCCCTCTTATGTGGCCATTCTTGTTACATCAATTTGTGCTGCAACACTTGGGGTGGTGATGGATCGATGACGATAACTGGACATATGCTTTTACTCATCGTTTTATGTGGATTAGTGACATTAATTGTACGTGTCGTACCTTTTTTAATGATTTCACGTATTCAACTGTCAGAAACAGTCATCAAATGGCTGTCGTTTATTCCAATTTCATTATTCACTGCGTTAGTTATTGATAGTTTTATCGTTCAACATAAAGGCATGCAGGGCTTTGAATTAAATATTCCATTCATTGTAGCAACCATTCCTACAGTCATTATCGCAATTGTGACGCGTAGTCTAACCATCACTATTATTGTAGGTATTATATTCATTGCAGGTATACGATGGTTCTTTTAACCCATTTATTTACTGCGCATTGAAGTTAACTAGACAATTGTATTAAAATAAATTTAAATTAAACAATGCAATCAATATATAGATACTCTTATTTTGAGAAGTAGAGGGAATTGGCCCTATGAAGCTTCAGCAACCGACAAATCATTGTACGGTGCTACAACCAACGAGATACTCGAATGATAAGTACTAAAGTATTATCGCTTCACACTTTTAAAATTAAGAGTAGAAGCGATTTTTTTATTCTAAGGAGGCATAGCATGACAAATTATACAGTAGATACATTACATTTAGGTGCTTTTACAACAGAATCAGGTGAAACAATTGAGAATCTAAAATTGCGTTATGAGCACGTAGGTTATTCGGGACAACCGCTTGTTGTGGTTTGTCATGCTCTGACTGGTAATCATTTAACTTATGGTACAGATGAACATCCTGGATGGTGGCGTGAAATCATTGATGGTGGTTATATGCCAATCTATGATTATCAGTTTCTTACTTTTAATGTTATTGGAAGTCCTTTTGGTTCAAGCTCCCCATTAAACGATGCTCATTTTCCTAAAACAATAACATTAAGAGATATAGTTAAGGCAATTGAATTGGGAATAAAGGCCCTTGGATTTACTAAAATCGATATTTTAATTGGTGGCAGTTTAGGTGGCATGCAAGTGATGGAATTATTATATAATCATCAATTCGAAGTAGATAAGGCAGTCATCTTAGCAGCTACAGATAAAACCTCTTCATACAGTCGTGCTTTCAATGAAATTGCACGTGAAGCGATTCATATTGGAGGTAAAGAGGGACTTAGTATTGCAAGACAACTTGGATTCTTAACATATCGTTCTTCAAAAAGTTATGACGCGCGTTTCACACCAGATGAAGTAGTCAATTATCAACGTTATCAAGGCAATAAGTTTAAAGAATCCTACGATTTATCGTGTTACTTAACGATGTTGAATGTCTTAGATAGTCATCATCTTGATCGTCAGCGCGATGATGTGGATGAGGTCTTCCAATCTTTAAATACAAAAGTACTAACTATGGGCTTTACAGATGACTTGTTATATCCAGATGATCAAGTTAGAGCAGTAGGAGAACGTTTTAAATATCATCGTCACTTTTTTGTTCCAGACAACGTAGGCCATGATGGTTTTTTACTTAATTTTAATGACTGGGCACCTAACTTGTATCACTTTTTAAAAGTTTCGAAATTCAAACGAAAATAATAGATAAGAGAACAGTTAACACATTTGTTTAATTTGAATATAGAGGTTAAAATAGACGTTATAGTCAAAAAAGTATAGGAGTGGCGAATGTGTTTTCAAAAGTACATCCTAAAGCAATAATTATAGGAACTATCGTGCTTGTAGCAGTTGCTTTAGTTACGTATGTATTGCCAATAATTGGTCTGATTCTATGTTTATTCGCTACCATTCCAGGGATTATCATGTGGCATAAATCAATTGCTACATTTGGAATTGGAGCTTTACTCACTGTAGTCATCACGACCTTATTAGGGAATACCTTTGTATTAAGTGCCATGATTCTAGTTTTATTACTAAGTTTTGTAATTGGCCAATTATTAAAAGAACGTACATCTAAAGAACGCATCTTATATATTACAACAATGTATATAAGTATTGTGACGTTAATTGCATTTATGTTATTACAAGCGTTCAAAAAGATTCCAAATACCGAAGTATTGATTAAACCAGCAAAAGACGCAATGAACAATGCGATTGTAAATTCAGGCGTTGAATCAGATTATAAGATCATCTTAGAAGAAGGATTTCGTCAAATGGCTGTTCAACTTCCAAGTTACATCATTATTATGGTCTTTCTTTTAGTTTTAATTAATATCATCATTACATTTCCAATTTTACGCAAATTCAAAGTAGCAACACCTATTTTTAGACCTTTATTTGCTTGGCAGATGAATCGCACATTATTATGGATTTACATGATTGTGCTAGTATGTGTGATGTTTGCGATGAAACCAAGTATATTCCAAAGTATCGTATTGAATTTCGAAGTTGTGTTATCATTATTAATGTATATCCAAGGATTGAGTTTGATTCATTTCTTTGGAAAGGCCAAACGATTACCTGATGCGGTATCTATATTATTAATGGTCGTGGGGACAGTGATTTCACCCTTTACGCATATCGTATCATTACTTGGCGTACTTGATTTAGGAATTAACTTAAAACGAATGATTAAAAAATGACTTTAAAAAGTGAATAGAGGTGGAAGAATGAACCGTCAATCCACTAAAAAAGCATTGCTTATTCCTTACATTTTGATGGTGCTTACGGCAATTGCAATTGTTATTGTAGGGTTTATATTTAAACCTTTAATTGCAACGTTTACGGCGATTGCTTTAATCATTATGATCGTCATTAGTGCGGTATTGATTAAACAAGCATTATCAAAAATGGATCATTATGTGGATAATCTGAGTGGTCATATTTCAGCAGGAAGTAATAAAGCAATTAAACGCATGCCAATTGGTTTAGTTGTGATTGATGCTGACGATCACATCGAATGGATCAACCAATATATGTCTGAACATCTAGAAACGAATGTCATCTCAGAACCAGTCAATGAAGTTTTTCCGAATATTCTTAAGCAACTTGAAAGAATACAAGAAATAGAAATCGAACATGGTCAGTACCATTATCATGTGCGTTATTCTGAAGAAGAACGTTGTTTATATTTCTTCGATATTACAGAAGAAGTACATACAAATGAATTATATGAAGAATCAAAGCCTATCATTGCAACGTTGTTTTTAGATAACTACGATGAAATTACACAAAATATGAATGACACACAACGTTCTGAAATCAACTCAATGGTGACACGTATTATTAGTCGATGGGCAACTGAATATAACATTTATTTTAAACGTTATAGTTCAGATCAATTCGTAGCGTATTTAAACCAAAAAATCTTAGCAGAAATAGAAGATTCTAATTTTGATATTCTAAGTCAGTTACGTGAAAAAAGTGTAGGCTATCGTGCACAATTGACATTAAGTATTGGTGTTGGTGAAGGTACCGAAGATTTAATTGAACTTGGTGAATTATCTCAATCAGGACTTGATTTAGCCTTAGGTCGTGGAGGAGACCAAGTTGCAATTAAAAACATGAATGGTAATGTCCGCTTTTACGGAGGTAAGACTGACCCGATGGAAAAACGAACACGTGTTAGAGCACGTGTTATCTCTCACGCATTGAAAGATATCTTAACTGAAGGCGACAAAGTGATTATTATGGGACATAAACGTCCCGACTTAGATGCGGTTGGCGCAGCTATTGGAGTATCTCGATTTGCGTCAATGAATAATTTAGAAGCATATGTGGTACTTAATGAAGAAGATATCGATCCAACATTAAGTCGTGTGATGGAAGAAATTGATAAAAAACCTGAATTGAAAGAACGATTTGTGACATCTGATGAGGCTTGGGATATGATGACGTCAAAAACAACGGTTGTTGTGGTAGACACACATAAACCTGAAATGGTATTAGATGAAAATATTTTAAATAAAGCGAATCGTAAAGTAGTCATTGATCATCATAGACGTGGAGAAAGCTTTATTTCAAATCCATTACTCGTTTATATGGAACCTTATGCAAGTTCAACTGCAGAACTTGTCACAGAGTTATTAGAATATCAGCCAACAGAACAACGTTTATCACGTTTAGAATCTACAATTATGTATGCAGGTATTATTGTTGATACACGTAATTTTACATTACGAACAGGTTCAAGAACGTTTGATGCGGCAAGTTATTTACGTGCGCATGGTGCCGATACAATCTTAACGCAACAATTCCTTAAAGATGATGTTGATACGTATATTAATCGTTCTGAATTGATACGTACAGTTGAAGTTCAAGATCACGGTGTCGCGATTGCTCACGGTTCTAATGATAAAATCTATCATCCTGTAACAGTTGCACAAGCTGCGGATGAATTGTTAAGTTTAGAAGGCATTGAAGCTTCTTACGTTGTAGCGAAACGTGAAGATAATCTTATTGGTATTTCAGCACGTTCATTAGGCGGTATTAATGTTCAATTAACAATGGAAGCCTTAGGTGGCGGAGGTCACTTAACAAATGCTGCAACGCAAATAAAAGGTGTCACTATAGAAGAAGCAATCGAGCAATTACAACAAGCAATTACTGAACAAATGAGTAGGAGTGAAGATACATGAAAGTAATATTTACACAAGATGTTAAAGGTAAAGGTAAAAAAGGTGAAGTTAAAGACGTGCCAGTAGGTTACGCAAATAACTTTTTATTAAAAAATAAATATGCTGTTGAAGCAACACCAGGTAATTTAAAACAATTAGAACAACAAAATAGACGTGCTGAAGCGGATAGACAACAAGAAATCGATGATGCTAAAGCATTAAAAGCAAAATTAGAAGATATCGAAGTTGAAGTAAGTGCTAAAACTGGTGAAGGCGGTAAATTGTTTGGTTCTATTAGTACAAAACAAATTGCTGACGCATTAAAAAATCAACACGATATTAAAATTGATAAACGTAAAATGGATTTACCACACGGTATTCACGCGTTAGGTTATACTAATGTACCTGTTAAATTAGACAAAGAAGTTGAAGGTACAATTCGCGTACACACTGTAGAAAAATAAAAAGATTTAGGACAAATAGGTAGTCCATTCTTTTAAAAGCAATTCATAGAAAGATATAATGTTGCACTAGCATGTCGAAAATTTTAAGATAGATGGGTGTAATGATTGATGGATAATATGTATGATCAAAGACAAATGCCCCATAACAATGAAGCTGAACAGTCTGTCTTAGGTGCAATTATTTTAGATCCAGAATTAATAGGTTCGACTCAGGAGGTATTACTTCCTGAGTCGTTTTATAGAGGTGCACACCAACATATCTTTAGAGCAATGATGAACTTAAACGAAGATGCTCATGAGATTGATGTAGTCACGTTAATGGAACAATTAACGAAAGAAGGTACATTAAGTGAGGCTGGTGGCCCTCAATATTTAGCTGAATTATCGAATAATGTACCGACGACACGTAATATTGAATACTATAGAAATATAGTTGCTAATCTTGCGCTTAAACGTCGATTAATTCAAACAGCTGATAGCATTGCGAATGATGGGTATAATAATGAGCTTGAATTAGATGCTATTTTAAGTGATGCTGAAAAACGTATTCTTGAACTCTCAGCAAACCGTCAAAGTGATGGATTTAAAGATATTAGAGATGTCTTAGGTCAAGTATATGAGACTGCAGAGGAACTTGATCAAAATAGTGGGCAAACGCCGGGTATTCCTACTGGATACCGCGATTTAGACCAGATGACTGCGGGCTTTAATAGAAATGATTTAATTATTTTAGCAGCCCGTCCTTCTGTAGGTAAGACTGCCTTCGCACTTAATATCGCTCAAAAAGTAGCCACTCATGAAGATAACTATACAGTAGGTATTTTCTCACTTGAAATGGGTGCCGATCAACTTGCGACACGTATGATTTGTAGTTCAGGAAATGTAGATTCTAACCGTTTAAGAACAGGGACAATGACAGAAGAAGACTGGAATCGATTTACGATTGCAGTAGGTAAATTATCGAGAACAAAGATTTTTATTGATGATACACCAGGAATTCGTATTACAGATTTACGATCAAAGTGTCGTCGTCTTAAACAAGAACATGGTCTTGATATGATTGTCATTGACTATCTACAACTTATTCAAGGGAGTGGCTCACGCTTTTCAGATAATAGACAACAAGAAGTCTCTGAAATCTCACGTACGTTAAAAGCCATCGCTCGTGAATTAGAATGTCCCGTTATCGCACTGAGTCAGTTATCTCGTGGCGTAGAACAACGTCAAGATAAACGACCAATGATGAGTGATATTCGTGAATCAGGATCAATTGAGCAAGACGCAGATATTGTTGCGTTCTTGTATCGTGATGATTATTATAATCGAGGCGATGGTGAAGAAGATGACGATAGTACGCAGTTCGAACCTCAATCCAATGACGATAATGGTGAGATTGAAATTATTATTGCCAAACAACGTAACGGCCCGACAGGCACAGTGAAGTTACACTTTATGAAACAATATAATAAATTTACAGACATTGATTATGCACATGCAGACATGTCATAAAAATATTTTTTACCGTACATTATTATTATTTTTAATATAAATGTACGGTTTTTATTTTGTTTTTAAAAAGTAAAGTTAAGTGAAGTATGTGTATTAAACATTTGTAAAACTGACTTGAGATACTGGTAAATTAGCAATTTTAAAGGTTTTTTAATAAAAAATACGTATTTATTTGACTGATGTGAATGCTATTTTTAATGTTCGATTTTTATTTGCATTATATGAAACGTATTGATAGAATACTTAGTGGTTAATTGAGAAAACTTTGGAGGTGCTCACATGTCATCAATCGTAGTAGTTGGGACACAATGGGGAGACGAAGGTAAAGGTAAAATTACAGATTTCTTAGCAGAACAAGCAGATGTGATTGCGCGTTTTTCAGGTGGTAATAACGCAGGTCATACCATTCAGTTTGGTGGAGAAACATACAAATTACATTTAGTACCATCAGGTATTTTTTATAAAGATAAATTAGCAGTGATTGGTAATGGAGTGGTTGTAGATCCTGTTGCATTATTAAAAGAATTAGACGGTTTAAATGAACGTGGTATTTCTACAGATAATCTACGTATTTCAAACCGTGCGCAAGTCATCTTACCGTATCACTTAGCACAAGATGAATATGAAGAACGTCGTCGCGGCGATAATAAAATCGGTACAACGAAAAAAGGTATTGGACCAGCTTATGTAGATAAAGCACAACGTATTGGTATTCGTATGGCTGATCTATTAGAAAAAGATACATTTGAAAGACGTTTAAAAGAAAATATTGAGATTAAAAATGCATATTTCAAAGGGATGTTTAATGAAACTTGTCCACACTTTGATGAAATGTTCGATGAATACTATGCCGCTGGTCAACGTTTAAAAGAATTCGTTACAGATACAGCTAAAATTTTGGATGACGCTTTCGTAGCTGATGAAAAGGTTTTATTTGAAGGTGCACAAGGTGTTATGTTAGATATCGACCATGGTACATATCCTTTCGTAACGTCAAGTAATCCTGTTGCAGGTAACGTGACAGTAGGAACTGGCGTGGGTCCAACCTTCGTATCTAAAGTGATTGGTGTATGTAAATCCTATACATCTCGTGTAGGTGATGGCCCATTCCCTACTGAATTATTCGATGAAGATGGTCATCATATTAGAGAAGTAGGTCGTGAATATGGAACGACAACAGGACGTCCTCGTCGTGTAGGTTGGTTCGACTCAGTTGTATTACGTCACTCTCGTCGTGTAAGTGGTATTACAGACTTATCTATTAACTCAATTGACGTTTTAACAGGTTTAGATACAGTTAAAATCTGTACAGCATATGAGTTAGATGGTGAAACAATCACAGAATATCCAGCAAACTTAGATCAATTACGTCGTTGTAAACCCATCTTCGAAGAATTACCTGGTTGGACGGAAGACATTACAGGTTGTCGTACATTAGAAGAATTACCTGAAAACGCACGTAAATACTTAGAACGTATTTCTGAATTATGTGGCGTTCATATTTCAATCTTCTCTGTAGGCCCTGACCGTGAGCAAACAAACCTATTAGAAAAATTATGGTAAGAAAAGCGTATAAACCTAGAGCAATAACGTGCTAAGAGCGAAAATCGGTTTTTGATTTTAGAGATTAGCATATGATGGATGAGAGAATTACGTTTCGAAGCCCGTTAATAATAAAACATTTAATTGTATACATCTAACGTTGTTAAAGTGACTCACTTTAGCAACGTTTTTTATATATAAAATAAGATAATGATAACCGTATCATTTAAATTTGAATATGAATTAATAATGTAAAAGTAAAGAAAAAAAGTATATTGTTATGTAATCTATCTTCAAAACAACTCTTTTTTTCTAAAAATTAAGGAATTATAAAAAAATATTAAAATTATGTAAAAAAGTTCTTGTCTTTAAAATAAAAGCTATGCTATAATCTATCTTGTGCTTAAGAACGGCTCCTTGGTCAAGCGGTTAAGACACCGCCCTTTCACGGCGGTAACACGGGTTCGAGTCCCGTAGGAGTCACCATTTTAGGTCTCGTAGTGTAGCGGTTAACACGCCTGCCTGTCACGCAGGAGATCGCGGGTTCGATTCCCGTCGAGACCGTATTGCTTATCCAAAAGGGTAGGCATTTTTTTTAATATGGCTTCTTTATTTTTATAAATATATAGACGTTATCATGAGTAAAACGATGTGCGTATTACAAATAGGTGACGTCGCAATATATTTTTAATATTTCTCTCTTTTTTTATACATCTTTTATATATCACTCTTAATTTTCAACGATTATCCTCTATCATCATTTTGTAACATTGTACCGTTTCTGTCTTCCTACGACTTTTGTCCAATATTCAAGGCGCTCAACTTATTTGTAATATAAAACGAGAGTGGTAAACTTTAAATTAATGTTATTCTATAATTTTAAATATGAAAATAGAATTAAGTGAATATTAATGTTAAATTATATAGTAGATAAACGTGCGTTAAGACGTAAGATAGCGCCATATAATACAGTTAATGTTTTACTCAAAATATAATAAACATTAAGGTTTAAACTACAATTTGAGAAATGAGGTTTATAGATATGGCTAGAAAAGTTGTTGTAGTTGATGATGAAAAGCCAATTGCGGATATTTTAGAATTTAATTTAAAAAAAGAAGGCTATGAAGTTCATTGCGCTTATGATGGTAATGATGCAGTCGATTTAATTTATGAAGAAGAGCCAGACATCGTATTGTTAGACATTATGTTACCAGGTCGTGATGGTATGGAAGTATGTCGTGAAGTACGTAAAAAATACGAAATGCCAATTATTATGTTAACAGCGAAAGACTCAGAAATTGATAAAGTATTGGGCCTTGAATTAGGTGCTGATGATTATGTGACGAAACCATTTAGTACACGTGAATTAATTGCACGTGTGAAAGCAAACTTAAGACGTCACTATTCTCAACCTGCGCAAGAATCAGAAGGTACAACGAATGAAATTGCGATTAAAGATATCGTGGTTTATCCCGATGCTTATTCAATTAAAAAACGTGGTGAGGATATTGAATTAACACATCGTGAATTTGAATTATTCCACTATCTTTCAAAACATATGGGTCAAGTTATGACACGTGAACACTTATTACAAACGGTTTGGGGCTACGATTATTTTGGAGACGTGCGTACAGTGGATGTAACCATTCGTCGTTTAAGAGAAAAAATTGAAGACGATCCATCTCATCCAGAATATATTGTGACACGTCGAGGCGTTGGATACTTCCTCCAACAACATGATTAGGAGTTGCAAACGATGAAGTGGCTGAAACAACTCCAATCCCTTCACACAAAACTCGTTATTGTTTATGTCTTACTGATTATTATTGGAATGCAGATTATTGGTCTGTATTTCACTAATAGTTTAGAAAAAGAATTAACAAATAATTTCATGAAGAATATTAAACAATATGCGACACAACTCGAAGTCAATATTGAGCGTATTTATAAAGACAATCCTTCAAATGCACAAAAGGAAGTTCAATCGCTACTGAATGAATACGCTAATCGACAAGAGATTGAAGAAATTCGCTTTATTGATAAAGATCAAATTATAATGGCTACAGCGAAGTTATCATCACATAGCTTAATTAATCAAAAAGTGAATGATAATTCTGTTCAAAAAGCAATCTCTCTTGGCGAAGCAAATAGTCATAACGTCTTAAAAGACTATGGTCATGGTAAAGAACGGATTTGGATTTACAACTTACCAGTTAAGAATAGCAATGATGTGATCGGTAATATTTACATAGAGTCAAATATTAATGATGTATATAACCAGCTTAACAATATTAACCAAATCTTTATTATTGGTACGGCTATTTCCTTATTTATCACGGTTATACTCGGTTTCTTTATTGCGCGAACGATTACGCGACCGATTACAGATATGCGTAACCAAACAGTTGAAATGTCGAAAGGGAACTATACACAGCGTGTTAAGATTTATGGTAATGACGAAATTGGTGAACTTGCGCTTGCGTTTAATAATCTTTCTAAACGTGTACAAGAAGCCCAAGCGAATACAGAAAGTGAAAAACGTCGACTCGATTCTGTCATCACACATATGAGTGATGGTATCATTGCGACGGATCGACGTGGTCGTATTCGTATTGTGAATGATATGGCGATTAAAATGTTAGGTATGGCGAAAGAAGATCTCATTGGTTATTACATGCTAAATGTTTTAAAAATAGAAGGCGATTTTTCATTAGAAGAAATTCAAGAGAATAATGATAGTATCTTAATTGATATGAACGAAGAAGAAGGTATTATTGCACGTGTCAACTTTAGCACGATTGTACAAGATACGGGATTTGTTAATGGTTATATCGCCGTATTACACGATGTTACAGAGCAACAACAAGTGGAACGTGAACGTCGCGAATTCGTTGCCAATGTATCACACGAATTACGTACGCCGTTAACATCAATGAACAGTTATATTGAAGCACTTGAAGAAGGCGCTTGGAAAGATGAAAATCTTGCGCCATCGTTCCTTTCAGTCACACGTGAAGAAACGGTACGTATGATTCGACTAGTAAATGACTTACTTCAATTATCTAAAATGGATAATGAGACAGAACAAATTACAAAAGAAATTGTCGACTTTAATATGTTTATTAATAAAATTATTAATCGACATGAAATGGCAGCGAAAGATACAACGTTTGTACGTGAAATTCCAAATGAAACGATTTTCACAGAAATAGATCCAGATAAGATGACACAAGTATTTGATAACGTCATTACGAATGCGATGAAATATTCTCGTGGAGATAAACGCGTCGAGTTCCACGTGAAACAAAATGCACTTTATAATCGAATGACTATTCGTATTAAAGATAATGGAATTGGTATTCCAATTAATAAAGTGGATAAAATCTTTGATCGCTTCTACCGTGTAGATAAAGCACGTACACGTAAAATGGGCGGTACGGGTCTTGGACTGGCCATTTCAAAAGAAATTGTCGAAGCACATAATGGTCGTATCTGGGCAAACAGTGTTGAAGGACAAGGCACATCGATATTTATTACACTTCCATGTGAAGTGATAGACGACGGTGATTGGGATGAACAGTAAGGAACATATTAAATCAGTTATCCTTTTTCTTTTAGTCATGATGAGTATTGTCCTTACGTATATGATTTGGAACTTTACTCCAGATTTAAATAATTTAGACAGCGCGGATAGTAAAAAAAATAATACTAAAACCATTGGTAAACCTTTAGCTGCAAAGATGGACACAGTGATTTCACCTTATCAAGTTGTGTCAGTTAAAGGGGATAAAGTAAAAGGATTGACACCATCAAGATCTCAACTCGCTCAAGTTATTGATCCACTCAAAGATCATGAAGTGAGTAAAGTAGAATTGATGCAAAAAGGGTATAACTTGCAAACTCCGATATTAGACCATGATTTTGTCGTATTGGATTTTACGTATGATATGCCATTAACAACCTATTTAGGTCAAGTACTTAATAACTCAGCTAAAATTCCTAAACATTTTAGCTTTAATCGAATTTTAATTGATAAAAATCCTAAGGGTGATTTAGAATTATATGCGCTGAGTAAACATCATCAACAAGTCATGAAAGTGACGATAGATGCTAAGGCAACGCCATTTACTAAAACCATTCATCATTTAGAAAAAGATATGGAAACCTATTCGGAAGTGATTACGAATAAGACGACGATTGATAAATCAACGCATATTTTTGCGCCGAAACATCCAAAAGACCTACGCTCATATCGTATGGTATATGATACGATTTCAGTCGAAACGATGAACTCAATTTTATTTGATGATTCTGTCATTATTCGAAGCGGAAAAAGTGGTTCAACCACATATAATAATAATACCGGCGTCGCAAACTATAATGATGACAGTAAAAAGTACCATTATAAAAACTTATCGGAAGATGAATCTGGTTCGAAAGATATGGATACTTCCATCCCAAGTACATTCGAATATATTAATAATCATGGTGGTTTCTTTAACGATGATTTCCGTCTGTTCGATACGGATAATATGTCAGGAGAATTAACCTATCAATTATTCCTCAATGGACATCCTACATTTAATGACCAGCAGTTAAATGAAATTAACGTGACTTGGGGAGAAAAAGGAATTTATGACTATAAACGTGCTCTTCTACGTTCAAGTGTGCCTTTAGATGGTGCAACGACATCATTAGACAGTTTGGAAACTGTGCGTGCGTCACTTGCGAACAATCATAACATTGATTTTGAAAAAATATCGAATATGATCGTTGGCTATAAAGAAGATGATAAGCCAGATAAAGATGACATCGAAGTACAACGCAATAGTGAATTTATTCCAATGTGGTATGTTGAGTATGATGGTGAGTGGTATGTATATCAGGATGGGAGGCTTGAATAAATGAACTGGAAACTAACCAAAACATTGTTTATTTTCGTGTTTGTTCTAGTCAATATCTTTCTCATTCTGATTTATATTAATAAGGTGACTAAATCGCAAATTAATGAAACTGAAAGCGATAATGAAGTCAACTTCCAACAAGAAGAGATTAAAGTATCGACAGATGTATTAAATAAAGATGTAAGTGGTACGAAGATGCAAATGATCACTGCTACTTCTAAAAACTTTAAATCATACGCTGAAAATAAATCTTCATTAGAAACAAGTGATTCTGGTTTCACAGTAAGCGGTGATGTAGACAATACTGTAAATGTAAGTGATCGTAATCTTAGCGATTTAAAAGATTACATTATCAATCATATTTACAATGGTAAGGTCTATCAACTTGGCGATATTAATTCAAATACAGTCACTTACGAACAAACATATGATGGATACCCATTGCTTAATAACAATAAAGCACGCCTTCGCTTTAATATAGACGATGGTAAAGCGACAATGTATAAACAAACATTAATGAGTAAAATTGAACCTGCAAAAGGGGACAATAATCCTAAGAAGCAAGTCATTACGCCGCGTAAAGCAATTGAAAGCTTGTATTTCAATCGTTACTTAAAAGCTGGCGATGAAGTATTAGATGCAAGATTAGGATATTACTCAGTAGTAAGAGAAACCAACGTTCAATTACTACAAGCAAACTGGGAAATCAAAGTGAAACATAAAGGTAAAGAAGAAACGAAAAAATATTATGTTGAAGCCACTTCAGTCAATCCAAAAGTGATTGATAACTAAAAAGTGAATCATTTTAAATAGAGCAAAATGGCGGTCAAATTTGCCCGTTGTTTTGCTCTTACATATTTAATATAAACAGAGAATTGGAATTTTTAGTTACAGGTTGGTATAGTATACTATAAAAGTACTTTTAGAGCGGAAAGTTTCGAACAGAGATACAAGTTCGAAACTATATTTTTTTAGAAAAAAGAGTAAATATAAAATAATTAGACTGAAGGCACTCTAAATAATTAAAACTTAAGATAATGAGAAAGGATGAACCATCTTGATTCGAATGAGCGTATTAGCAAGCGGTAGTACAGGAAACGCGACTTATGTAGAAAGTGAGAAAGGCAGTCTTTTAGTAGATGTCGGTCTTACGGGTAAAAAGATGGAAGATTTATTTAGTCAGATTGATAGGGATATGAAGAATCTGAATGGCATCCTAGTGACACATGAACATAGCGACCATATTAAAGGACTTGGCGTCATTGCACGTCGATATGGTTTACCAGTGTATGCGAATGAAAAAACTTGGAAAGCGATTGAAAAAAAAGATGATAAAATTCCGATGGATCAAAAATTTATTTTCAATCCCTATGAAACAAAATCTATTGCAGGTTTTGATATAGAATCGTTTAATGTCTCTCATGATGCGATTGATCCACAATTTTACATTTTCCATAATAACTATAAGAAATTTACGATGATTACAGATACCGGCTATGTGTCAGACCGAATGAAAGGTATGATTCAAGGTAGTGACGCATTTATGTTTGAAAGTAATCATGATGTGGATATGTTACGCATGTGTCGTTATCCTTGGAAGACGAAACAGCGTATTTTAAGTGATATGGGACATGTGTCAAATGAAGATGCAGGACATGCGATGGCGGATGTGATTACAGGTAATACGAAACGTATCTATCTTTCACATTTATCTCGTGATAATAATATGAAAGATTTAGCACGAATGAGCGTCGGACAAGTATTAAATGAACATGATATCGATACTGAAAAAGAAGTATTGTTATGTGACACAGATAAAGCACAAGCGACACCGATTTACACGTTATAAAATTGAAAAGAAGTATGAAGCTTAATGAAAATCTTAAGGGAATATGAGGTTTTTATTAAGCTCTTTTTTTGGAAAAATTAAAGATATGATCTAACAATTTGGACTATACATGAATATTCATTAAAAAGTGGATAATTAAAGTGATTTACTTAGAATCTGTGAATAAATATAAAAGACGGTCGTGAAGTTATCCCCAAATCTGAAGAAAGTTATCCACTATTGTGAATAATACACACAGAAATACTCACATTATACACAGACTTATCCACAAAAGTGATGCACAAATGAGATTTTTTGTAGATAAATCTTAAATTTTCCACAGAATTTATATACATTACTGTTATAATTAGAGGGAATTCTGTTAACAAGTTGATAACTTGTGGATAAGTCGAATAACTATTATCAACATGGAGGCCTATAATGAAGATTACTATTTTAGCTGTTGGCAAATTAAAAGAAAAATACTGGAAACAAGCGATTGCTGAATATGAAAAAAGACTCGGGGCATACTCTAAAATTGAGATGATTGAAGTACCAGATGAAAAAGCACCCGAAAATATGAGTGATAAAGAGATTGAACAAGTCAAAAAAAAAGAAGGACAACGATTATTAGCCAAAATTAAACCACAAGCCACCGTTATTACATTAGAAATACAAGGTAAAATGTTGTCATCGGAAGGTTTAGCTAAAGAACTACAACAACGCATGACACAAGGACAAAGCGACTTCGTCTTCGTCATTGGAGGATCAAACGGACTCCATCAAGACGTCTTAAATCGCAGCAACTACGCACTCTCATTCAGCAAAATGACCTTCCCACACCAAATGATGCGCGTCGTCTTAATCGAACAAGTGTATCGAGCATTTAAGATTATGAGAGGCGAAGCATATCATAAGTGATGCGGTTTTTATTAATTAGTTTCTTAAAAATGAAGTATGCAATATTAATTATTATTAAATTTTGATATATTTAAAGAAAGATTAAGTTTAGGGTGGATGAATGAATGGCTTATCAAAGTGAATATGCATTAGAAAATGAAGTGCTTCAACAATTTGAGAACTTAGACTGTGAACGAACAAACATACATAATCTAAAATCAGAAATCATTATATGCTTCAATAAAAAACCAGGAGTGTTAAAACATGACTGAACAAACTAATACTCCAAAACTCAGGTTTCCAGAATTTAAAAATGAATGGTCTTATGATTTATTGGGTGATGTTGTAACTAACAAAAGTAAAAAGTTTGATCCTAAAAAAGAAGAAGCTACAAAAGATATTGAATTAGACAGTATCGAGCAAAATACTGGTCGATTACTTGATACATATATATCTAATGACTTTACAAGTCAAAAGAATAAATTTAAAAAGGATAATGTCTTATATAGCAAGCTAAGACCTTATTTAAATAAATACTACTATGCCACAATAGATGGTGTATGTTCATCGGAAATATGGGTGTTAAATACACTAAATAAAGATGTCCTAGTTAACAAGTTTCTTTATTATTTTATACAAACTAATAGATTTAGCAGTGTGACTAACAAATCCGCAGGTTCAAAAATGCCACGTGCTGATTGGGAGTTAGTAAAAAATATTAGATTATACAAAGGCTCAATTAAAGAACAAGAAAAGATTGGGTATTTTTTTAGCAAACTCGACCAACAAATTGAGTTGGAAGAGAAGAAATTAGAATTATTAGAGCAACAAAAGAAAGGTTATATGCAAAAGTTATTTTCTCAAGAATTAAGATTTAAAGACGAGAATGGCTATGGTTTTCCGAATTGGAGATATAACTATTTAGAAAATTACATAATTCCTTATGATGAAAAAACTACTGAGAATAATCAATATCCTGTTTTAACTTCATCAAGGGAAGGATTATTTTTGCAGAAAGATTATTTTACTAGAGATGTAGCTTCTAAAGATAACACTGGCTATAATGTAGTTCCTTATGGTTATTTTACTTATAGACATATGAGTGATGACTTAATATTTAAATTTAATATAAATTACATAGTACAAAAAGGAATCGTAAGTACTTTATATCCAGTATTTAAAACAACTAATGATTTAGATAATTATTTTCTTAAAGAAATACTTAATAATGGGAATGAATTTAAAAAATACGCCTTAATGCAAAAGCAAGGAGGATCGAGAACGTATATGTATTTTAGTAAGTTAAAAAAATTAAAATTACATATTCCAGTTCTTGAAGAACAACAAAAAATTGGAGATTTTTTAGTTAAAATAGATAAATTAATTGAAAACCAATCTAAGAAAATTGATTTTTTAAAACAACGTAAGCAAGGCTTACTACAAAGAATGTTTATCTAATACTGATAAAGTCCTATTATGTAAAGTGTTAAAATAGAGGTAATATTATGAAAGCGAGTCCAGGATATAAAGTTTCTGAATAAATAAAAAAGACAATTTCTATATTAATTCAATAGAAATTGTCTTTTTTGAAATTGTCTTTTTTTATAAATTTTTTGATTATTTTTAGCTGGTTGAGCCGCTACTTTTCTTATATTGAATGCCATTAATAAAAATCCAAATTCTCTTTTAACTTTATTTATTCCTCTTACGGACATTCGAGTGAAACCCATTTTAATTTTATTAGAAGTAATTTAGGTTTGAATCTACCTAAGTGAATATATGAGTTGTTTTTTATGCTATAAAATATATTCAGATTTCAATAATGACATAAAATAGGCATCTTTATATTTACCTTTAGTATAGAATTGCTCTTTGAGTAATCCTTCTGTTTTAAATCCTTGTGACTCGTATATATGCACAGCTTTTTTGTTATCTGTATCAACATATAGATAAATTTTGTGCATGTTTAATATATCGAATGCATAACTTATCGCTTTTTCGAATGCGAATTTTGCATAACCTTTACCACTGAACTCAGGTTTAATAATTATTTGTATTTCACAATTACGATGGATGTAATTAATTTCTACTAATTCAACAATACCTACGACTTGATTTTCATCTTCAACGATAAAACGTCTTTCCGATTCATCTAATAAATGCTTATCAAATAAATACTGAAGTTCCGTTAAGGATTCATAAGGTTCTTCAAACCAATAAGCCATAATAGAATATTCATTATTTAATTCATGAACAAAAAGTAAATCACTATACTCTAATGCTCTTAGTTTCATAATTCCACTCCCAAAATTTTCATATATATTTGCATTATAAATATAAATAACGAATAAGTCATCATCACTGTGAACACTTTATTTTAACAATTCATCACATACTAATTCTCATTTTCTTATTATTCTCGATTTATTACTCTTACTATGAAACCTATAAAATTCTCACATTTTTTGGATTAAGAATAAAAATATTAATAGTAACAATAAAAAAATAAATAATAAAGCATCCCTCACCGAAAAAGTGAAGGATGCTTTATTTTTATTGTAAGTAGTATGATATTCATTTTGATAGGTATTGGTTAATAATCATCTGTAAATCATTGTTAAGCACCGTTGTTATAGAGTCATCATTCATAAAATCGTCATAGATTTTATCAAGTATTTCTTCATCTTCAATTGCTGTGAAGTGATGTACTAGGCCTTTTACAATCGATATATAATTTTGCGATGCTAAACAACTAGCAACTATTCGCCAATCTGATTGTGTAGTGTTATGGTTCATAGATAATCCTCCTTTATTTCAATGTCCATTTTTGACGTGCTTTAGGATTAAGCGGATGCATAATTTCATTTGTTGCTGGGTTTATAAGCTTTTTAATTTTCTTTTTGTGAGGCTTCAACATTTCCATCACTTGCTCAACTCGTTCGACGACAACTGGTCGCTTCGCATAAGCACCATAAGCTAGAATCACTGTGTCACTTTCGCTAATTGCTTTCATCAAGTGGATGTCTGTGTGTTTATCATAAGGTTCTTTAATATGTTTAAGGTTCTCTGGGGTTTTAATATTAGAGAATAGATTTACAAGATATACAGCACCGTATCGTTCTGAATTCGCTAATTGATTGAGGATAAGAACAGTTGTGAGATCGAGTGATAATACACCATCTAAATGAGGGTACATCGTTATCACTGTACAAGCGGGTTTCTTTTCATCCCATGTTTTCTTGAGTAAATAGCGGTGTTTTTCATCCTTGCTAAATATAGCTTCTGTGTATATCGTATTTTTAATTGTATTCATATATATAATCACTTCCTTTAGTATTCTTCTGGTAAAAGCATCACATAATAAAAAGCGTCTACGCCATCTTCACGAATGACGTAGACTTTCTTAGGTAATGTATTTTGATTTTTTATATAGTTTGTATAGCTATATTCCAATTTGTATGCGGGTTGTTCTTGTTCATGTGTGATTGACAATATATTTTCATCTTCTTGCAGTTTAAAAATGTGTAGGTAATCTGTATGAGGTTGATTGTCCCGTTCTTTTACCATGTTCCAAAGTAAGATTTGAAGGTCTAGAGATAGGTGTTCACTAATGCCTCTTGTGATATATCGATTGATGTTCATACTATTTTCCTCCATTTTGCTTTTCTTTCATAATGTCAATCACTTCGTTAATGACTGTAACAGATATTTGTGCCACTTTGATCCAATTATTCATGGTGATTCCCTCCTTGTTTTAGTAAATGACGTTCATCGATAAGCGTGTTTTTAGTGTCTGTGAGGTAGAGAAAGTCCATATCAAAATGATCCAAATAACCAATGCTGATGAGTTGGTCATTGGCGTACATAAGAAATGGATAGATACTTAGCTCATGTAGCTCATCATTGTAGTAGGTATAAGTGTTGAGTGTGAGATGCGCAAGTAGAGAATTATTAATAAAACGTTCCGGTAGAATATTTTCTGCTGCTTCCTCAAGTGCTTCACATTCCCATGTTTCGTTGTTAGATAGTTGGAAGAGACGAGTTATATATTGTTTGAGTTCTTGAGTGGTTGTTTTCATATCATTGCCTCCTAGATAGTGTGATAGTGATGTAGTTGATATACATCATTGGGATAATATATATTTGATTTATTATTTATTACGAATCCCGGTGGGAATAAGAGAAAATTCCATATAAAAACCCGTGATAAATGTTGGTGTAACAAGGAAATCCCGGAATCCCACTCATTTTGACGAACAATCAACTCATTATTTATAAGTATTGATGATAGGGTTGTGTCTCTGCTTCCTTATATATATTATTTATTTATAAAAAATAACGGGATTTTGGGATTGTGCTTGCACAATCCTTCTGCTTCTTCGAATCTGCAAATCCCATTCCTTTCCCGGTAAAAAATCATTGTGGGATGTTCTTTAGCAATTTCAATATAAGCATTGTGTAGTCATGAAAAAAATGACGGCAATGACTGTTTCATTAGATAAGTGTTATTGAAATTGATAAAGAGAATTCTAAAAATGGTTAGATAAAATAAGTGAAAGAATAGCAGTGTAGTTATTGTTTATTCAATAGTTATATATAAAGTTTGTGGCAAAAATAAAGACGAAGTGCTAGGGAGCACTTCGTCGAGTGGATGGTTATTAAATAGTTGTTTGATTATATCATTATTTAACTTGAGCGTAACATAAAATTGCTTCTTATGATGCTCATCTTTTCTTATGTCAATGCGATCGATGATTGTTAGATATAGTGATTTCAACTGAGATTTCTCTAATTTGTCTATATCTTTGAATATTGCTTGTAGTACATTCGCAATCATATCAGCATCATAATGTGGAGCTTCTGCTTGTTTATCTTGTTCTAGTTGATAGATTTGATTATTTATTTGATTCAATTCATCTTGGTAGCTAAGTATTGTTGGTTTTAATACGCTATCTAAGTCAGGTGAGTCTTCAATAGTTTTCGTTAATGTATGCATTTTTGCTTTTATTTCTTCACATTGTGACTGTTTATAGGCAATATCATGGTTCAAAGAAGAGACGTCTATTTGACTTTTTTCATTTACCTTTTCAACCAATTGCTTCAATACCTTTTTGCTTTTGATAATTTCCAATATCTGATCCATAACATATTTTTCTAGTACATCTGCTCTAACGCTATTGGCAGAACAAACTTTTGAACCTTTATTTCTAAAATTGCTACATGAGTAATATCTGATTCTTTTCTTAGTGCCATCTTTTAATGTATTAGTTGTATTACTTGCCGCCATTGCTGCACCACATTTCGGACATTTTACAATCCCAGTCAGTAGGTTTGTTCCTTTGCCGTGAACTTGTGGTTTCTTGCGACTCTCTTGACGTTTAAACTGTACTTTATCCCATAGGTTTCTATCAATAATAGGCGCATGTTTACCATCAGCGATAATCGGTTCCTCATTGAGTCCTTTTCGTCTTTTATCGCTCCAGTGTCTATACTTCGCAAACTGTATCTTTCCAATGTAAAAAGGGTTTGAGATGATGTAGGTAATGGACGAAATACTAAAAGGTTTCCCTTTCTTAGTCACATAACCTTTATGATTCAATGCGTTCGCAATCTTACGATAACCATGACCTTTAGCGTATGAATCAAAAATATATTTAACAATATTCGCTTCATGTTGATTGATCATGAGCTCTTTTTTACTGTCAGGTACTTTATCGTAGCCTAGAGGTAAATTACCTTGATAATAACCTTCAATAGCACGTTGTCTTTGGCCATTGTAGACATTCTCTACAATCGTATTACGTTCAAATTCTGCGAAGCTGGCTAAAATTTGGAGCATCAATTTACCTGTTGAACTGGCAATTTCTATTTTTTCAGTTAGACTAAAAAATTCGACATTAATCTTATACAATTCCTCGACAATATTTAACAAATCTGAGGTATTTCTAGCTAAACGATTTGTTTTGTAGACCATAATACAATCTAATTTACCTTCGTTGGCATCTTTTAACATACGTTGTAATTCTGGACGTTGCATTGTTTTACCTGATATACCACGATCGGTGTATTCATTGACGACTTCATAGCCTTGAAATTGACAATACTCTGTAAGTTGATTCAATTGACCTTGAATACTGTAACCATCCGTTTGCATTTCAGTCGATACACGTGCATATAATCCAATACGTTTCTTTTTGAGTTGTTTCATATTACTTCATTCCTTTCAGGAGTTATTAAATGTGATTGTTCAACGATATTGAGTGGACTGTTTTTAAAGTAGATTCCTTGTAATTGTTTAGTTTGAGTTATTTTGATGCAATCGATAAAAGGTGCTATATCCTGTAAAGTTATTTTATTTTTTATGACATATTTTAATTTGTCATCGATTTGGTAGGTTGAATAAGTAGAGTAATTCTCTTCACTTTTACAACTAGCAGATAAACGTTTGAACGTTTTTACATCAATACGATTTTGAGCTAGCTTTTCGATAAGTTGTTCTTGTGTTAGATGGGTTTCTTTATGCTTCATTTGTTGCTGTTTTAGGACTTTGAGTATTGTGTTATTCAATCGTTTATGAAACGATTGTTCTTCAAAATACTTTTTACAAGTGTCGAGCACTTCACTTTCAAGTTCTGGTGCATTGATACTTTTAAATGGGCATGTACGATAAGCGTCATTCATATTTTTAGGACAAACATAGTAACGTAGAGAATAGTTCTCTTTTTTTATCGTTAAGTTTGTTAATGTTGATTGACAGTAAGGACATTTGATTCGTCGCTTTAGCTTATTTCTAGAATTGGATCGATTGAGTTGTTTATGAATACGACGCTCTTGTGCTTCTTCAAATGTATCAATATCAATAATAGGTGGAACGATATCATTAAACGTGCCATATTTATTGATGACACGACCGCAATAGTTAGGGTTCAAGAGAATATTTCTAACTTGATAGGGCTTACGAGGAATAAGGTTAGGATTACTATCCAAATGTTGGGAAATCTTTTTGTAGCCTAGACCTTGTAAGTACCAGCGATAAACCGATTTAACTGTATACGCTTCTTCTTCTTGTACAACAAAACAACCTTTTCTATAACGATAGCCAAACGGAGCATGAGTTGTGATTAGCTTACCTTGTTTGGCTTTTTCTCTAATCCCATTTTTTGTTTGTTCGCTGATATTGTTTGATTCCATTTCCGCTAGACTCATAAGTATGTTCAAACGAAAGCAATCAAACTCTTTAGACAAATCAAAATATCCATCGTTAACACTGATGATTGTGATGTGATGCTTTTTACAAATTTCAAAGAATTGTATGGCATTTTTCAAATTACGATGTAGTCGGTTCAAGCGATAGCAACATAATACATCACATTGTCCTTGTTGAATCAGTTCAGTAATTTGTTGGTAACCGTTCCGCTTATCAGTGCGTCCTGATTGCTTATCGCTATAAAAGGTAATGTATTGAATATTATGTTTTTTGGCTAATGTCTCGATGGTTTGTTTTTGTGCTGCTAAGGATTGTTGCTTTGTAGTGCTCTGTCGTAAGTAACCTATTGCTTGTTTCATCGTATTTCCTCCTTCCAAAGTGATAATATATATTTATGAACGAATTTATAGATGAGCCCAACACCTGCTGGTGTTGGGCGTTATTATTAGTCATCAGCATGATTAATTTCTTCAACAACTAAATCAGCTAGTAATTCAATCAATTCATCCATTTTATTCACTCCTGTACGATTTCATCTTTAAGTTATTAAAAATCAATTAAATCATCATTCTGTTTTTTCCATGATTCAAGTATCTTTTTGTTATCCAAGTTAATTTCAGCTTTAATAGGTTCAGCATCTTTAGTTAGACCAAAAATAGACGCATATTCTGAATCTAGCTTTAAATGGTAAAAGACAAGTGACTGTTTTTTGCCATTGCCATCTTTGACTGTTCTTTTTGTTGTAATTCGATCATGGTCAGATTCGATAAATCCTTTATCCCTTAGTGCATTAACAACATTATTAACATCTTGGAAGTGATGCTCTAACAACATATTTTTAAATACAGACGCAATGATTTTGACTTCGATATGATTATCTTTTAAGGCAATTAGTCCATAGTTCTCGAACATATTCTTTAACGCTGTATCATCAGAAAATTTACCACGGTTTTGTGCTACAAATTGAGTAATGACTTCGATCGCTTTATCTGCCAGTGATCGTTCAGAGACTGTATGAGCATGATAATCAATAAAGTAGTCTCTGATTTTAGCGATATCAATATCTGTAGCTAAAACACGACCTAATATTTTCGCAGATGTTGTAATGACTGCATAACGCTTAAACATACGAATACCTGTATTGTTTGTTTCACTGTTCAATTTAGCTTTAAACCAATGATGTAATTCAAAAACGGATCAAAAAACAAAAGGCCCTAGAAACTAGGAGCACACTTACACAAGAACAATTGATAGATAAATTAGCTAAAGGAGCCATCGATGCAGAAACGTTCAGAAAACAATCTCAATCGTTACTTCAACAATCAAAACCAACACTATCAATAAATGAGCAACAAATTCAAAGGTCTTTTGAAAATGTAATTCAACAACACTTCACGTTAAGCATGTTATACCGATATATTGATGAAATTCATATTTCTAAAAACAAAAGCCTTGTGGGAATCTATTTCAAAAATGAACCGCTAAACATTGTAAACCAAGCTACGCAATCATCGATTGCTTAATTAATGAAAGGATGAAAAATATGAAAGAAATGAAAAGAAAATCTGTAGGATGTTATGTTAGAGTTTCAACAATTTCTCAAGACATTGATAAATTTAGTATTAATGGTCAAATTACACAAATAAAGGAATATTGCCAACAGGGAAATTATGAATTGCTATACTGATAATTAAAAGTACCCCCGATCGAACGAAAATATCTTTTTGATGACTATTAGTGATAATTGTAATTTTATCCATTAATAGATGAATGGATTGGAATAATACTAAGCCTATTGCTATTCCACCGAGTAAAATTACCCACCCGCCTAATTCAATACTTTCCGGAATCATTTCAAAAAATAATAAGCCAATTATAAGGCCTGCACATAATGAATAAATAAAGCCATGACCACTTTGAAAACCTTCCATTATCCAAGCGAGTCCACCGCCAACACCAATTCCAAGTGCGGAAGCTAACGCCCGATCATCCATACTGCACTCATCCCACTATTCTTAAAAAGGCTTTGTTTATTTTACTCTAAAAAATCAAAACAAAATATATGAATTCATATTAAATATTATTTGACTCTTTATTCAGATGGTTATATCATATATATGAACATATATTAATATATGTAGATAAATAGTGATTATTATATATAAGGTTTTGAATTGAAACCTAAAGTGAGGGAAGGATAATGGAAGAAAAAAAGGAATTAGAGGAAGTAAATAATAAGGACTTAGATGATGAAACATTATTTGTCGTATCGCAAACATTTAAAGCGTTAGGTGATCCTACGAGAATCCGGATTCTCCATTTGCTCTTTTATAAGGAGTATTCGGTAAACGGTATTGCTGAAACGCTACATCTTAGACAATCAACAGTTTCCCATCAATTGCGGTTCTTGAAAAATTTACGGTTAGTAAAATTCCGAAGGGAAGGCACAACATTGTTTTATTCCCATGATGATGAACATACTATGAATATGCTAAAACAGGCGATCGATCACGCCTGTCATCACTAGTATTCCGTAAACCAGTAATGAGTGTTAATAATAATTCACGTCATTAATATTGTTATATGATCATATAAAAATATTATAGGCATATGAAAAGGGGGTTTTGCAATGGATATGGAAAACAAAAAAACAGAATGGAAAGCGTTGTATGATATCTCGAAGGAAAGTGAGATGGGTGTAGCAGAGAGGGTTAGTGAATACGGTTGATAAATTCATAGGATGTATTATTGGATACAAAAAGTTTGGATGTGGTCAATTAACGTCCTGGTTTAGTAAAGCTTACTGCGAATATATTGGAACCCGATATATCATATTTATTTAGAAAGGTGATAGAAATGAAAAATATTCAAGAGCAACAAGCACACGAAAGTCATAGCCACGATCATAGTCATGATCATGATCACGGAAAAATGCCAATTATTTCATATTTTATTGGCTTAGTGTTGGCTATAATTGGGCTTTTTTTAAGTGATGCAAATTTATTAATACAAAACATCTTATTTTCAATTGCCACAATCACAGCCGGCTACCATGTAATTATTCTCGAAGGAATTGGAGAGACAGTTGAAAATACTAAATTAAAGGGAAAATTCACTCCTAATTCTCATATTCTAATGGGATTAGCTGCAATCGGGGCTTCTCTGATAGGGAGTTTTTGGGAAGGAACCCTTTTGATACTTATTTTTTCCGGCGCTCATTTTCTTGAAGATTACGCTGAAGGAAAAAGTAAAAGAGAAATTACTAAGCTACTCGAAATGAACCCAACGACAGCTAAATTAATCCTACCTGATGGAAACACAAAAATTGTTGATGTCAGTGAATTAAAAGTTGGAGATCAACTCCAAGTGCTGAACGGTGATCAAGTTCCAATTGATGGGATTATTTTATCCGGTACTACCTCAATTGATGAATCTTCTATTAATGGAGAAAGTATACCGAAAGAGAAGTCTAAGGGTGACGAAGTTTTTGGAAGTACGATTAATGGAACAGGTACTTTTACTATGGAAGTCACTAAGGAAAACAAGGATACTGTATTCTCTAAAATTTTACAATTAGTTAGTCAAAACCAAGATAATCAAACAAAAGCTGCCAGTATCATTCAAAAATTCGAGCCTAAATATGTTAATATAGTTTTAATCGCAATACCATTAGTAATGTTACTTGCTCCTTTTCTATTTGATTGGACATGGTCGCAAAGTGTTTACAGGGGATTAGTGCTTTTAGTCGCAGCTTCACCGTGTGCTTTGGCAGCAGCTACTGTATCTGTAACATTGTCTACAACATCTAACCTAGCTAAAAAAGGCGTGCTTTCAAAAGGAAGTACTTACCTATCACAATTAGCGGATATAGATGCAATTGCCTTCGATAAAACAGGAACCCTTACGAACGGAGAACCTAAAGTAACAAATTACTATTTCACTCATTCTGTGAACGAAGAAAATATTATTGATATTATAGTCGCCCTTGAAAAGGAATCCAATCACCCACTCGCTAATGCTATTTTAGAAAAATTTGAAGTTAAAAATAAAATAGACATCGAAGTTACTAATCAAATTGGAAAAGGTCTGACAGGAGATTATAATGGAAAAAATTATCGTATTGGTAAGCCTACTTCTTTTGAAAGTGCTTCTGAAGAGTATACCCAGTTCAATCATGATTGGGCATCAGAAGGAAAGACGGTTGTATACGTAGCAGAAAATGAAGAAGTTATTGGGATTATAGCTCTAATGGATATTCCGAATGAGCATGCTAAAGAAACAATTAATTACTTTAAGAAACTTGGTATCCACACGACTTTAATTACTGGTGATTCGGAAATGACGGGAAAAGCTGTAGGCGAACAATTGGGAATAGACGAAGTTATCGCTAATGTAATGCCTGAAGATAAATCCAGAATTATAGAAGAACAAAAAGAAAAATTTGGAGTTACTGCCATGGTTGGAGATGGTGTGAACGATGCACCGGCCCTTGTTAATGCTGATGTTGGTATAGCTATGGGGGGCGGTACTGATGTGGCAGTAGAAGTATCTGATTTGGTTTTAATGCAGAACAATTTATCTAAATTAGTACAGTCTCATAAAATTTCCTCAAATATGGGTCGTGTTATTAGGCAAAATATTATTTTTTCAATGGCAGTTGTTGCCTTTTTAGTTGTCGTTAGTTTGTTAGGATTAACTGATATTACAATCAGTGTAATTGTTCATGAAGGAAGTACTTTAGTTGTTATACTAAATGGACTTCGATTATTAAGATCTAAATAATGAACGAATCGATTGACATGAATGAACTTTGAAGTGTGGATTCTACAATGTTCCCATAACATTGGACACTAAAAAACAGAGCAATCTAATAAAGATGTTATGAGTAAAAACAATGCCTTGCATACCGTTTTTATCATACGGGCGGTCAAATAAGCAATTAAAGAGCATGGGAAGCATAAAATCATAAACAGTGACTTAAGGCAGCCAGTTTACATTCAAAAGTTAAATTGACTGTATTAAAAGTTTCGAAACGATTAATATCCGTATGGGGGCAAGCGTCGAGCCAAAGATAATGCCAGGACAGAGCGTCTTTTTCCGTTCTTTTAAGTGGGAAAGGTTTTACCTTCTCTATGCCAAGACAGTCCCAGAGCTAAAAGGGCCAGTTGCTCTTTTTGGGCGTTTGTGAACGGTAATCGCAGGAAGGGGATTTTCCCAACCGCACCTGGTTTTCCATCACAATAAAGTTGGCGGCATTTGTTCTGATATTCTTGGGAATACTTACACTATGAATGGCCGTATTAAGTGATACAGGAGCTGCTATTATTGTAATACTGAATGCTCTCCGCCTTTTGAGGGTAAAAGAATAAAAGTAAGGATAACTAGGTAAAGCTGTTCAATCAAAAATTGAACAGCTTATTTTTCATCAAAATCAAAAACGTTTATTATAATACCTACACTTGTTCTGTTAAATGTACCGATTTTTTAACCTTATTGTATCAGTAATATCTTGAAACGAAGTAAGCGACTAAAATTTCTCTTTTATCATACGTTTATAAAAATACACTTTTAAGAACGGTTTGAAAATTTTTGAAATAGATCAAAATAATCTTCTGGTTAAAAAACCTGTAGATATGATTTCTCTCTTAAATTTTTGTTTGATTAGATTAGACCCTAATAAGACGCATTCAATATGTCTACACGTGAATTTAGTCTTTGAAAATGTAAGGACCATTATTATTATAAAAACCCCAGTATAAAACGATACGCTGAAACGTACCATAAGGGATAAGGTTTTTAGTGTATTAAGAAAAACATGTAGATATTATGTTAAGCAATTTTGTGTTTAAGATTGTTTAGGGAGTTATTAGTTCTTCTTTAATATTATATGACACTTCACAAGATAGATATATTAGATCAGATGTTCATTTGATTTTTAGGTGATTATTAAATAAAATTGCGACTAATCAAAGTGAATAATCGTTAGAGAATCAATTGCAACAGTTGGACGGTTTAAGGTATTGACGTAACTTGAGTACCATGTACACAGTATACTATCTCGATGATTACAATTTTTTCTCAATAAAAATAAAAAAGTATATTAATTTAGCATAAAATTGATAAAATAGAGACGTATATATGAGAAATTGATAGGTGATATAATGGGAAACTTATTAAAAATAGAAAATATTAACTATTCACTAGAGGATTTAGATAACTCAGTACGTAAGTGGAATATTTCAGCAAATGGGAAATTTTTATTGAGATATCCGACTGTGTATATCATTAATGACAAAAAGAGTGAAAATAATTTTGAAGTTTATGTGGGAGAAACAGCTGATATAAGAAATAGAACAAGACAGCATCTAAATGCTGATACGAAGGTGAAATCATTTTGGGAAGATTTTTCTGAATCAAAAAAATCATCAATGTATGTGATTGGTCATGAATTATTTAATAAATCTTTGACTCTCGATATTGAAAATAGATTAATGCAGTATTTGTTGAGTGTAGAGAATATATCTAGAGTTCATAATAGTAGAACAAATCAACAAAATGAATATTATACATCGGAAATGCTTGATGAAATATTCTCTGAAATATGGCGATCTTTAAATAAAAAAAATAAATCGTTATTTCCTATAGAAAGTATTATTAAAGATTCAGCTATATTCAAAGCATCTCCATTTCATAAATTGACACAAGAACAAATTAATGCTAAAGAAGAAATACTAACTAAAATTAAAGAAAGTATACTTTTAAATGAAGATGGACAATTAATTATTGTTGAAGGAGAAGCGGGCTCAGGTAAAACAGTTCTAATGAGTACATTACTTTATGAACTAGGAAAATACAATTTGGATTTAGATGAAAATTTAGATATTCATCTTTTAGTTAACCATAATGAGCATGTTTCTATATATAGTCAAATAGCTTCTAAATTAGGTATAGCTAATAAAAAAAATAAAATTGTTCAAAAACCTACTAGTTTTATTAATAACAACTCATCAGATGAAAAAGTAGATGTAGTTATTGTTGATGAAGCACACTTACTTTTAACTCAAGGGAAGCAAAGTTATCAAGGTAAAAATCATTTAGATGATTTATTGGCGAGAGCCAAGGTTGTGGTAATTGTATTTGATATAAAACAAGTTCTTACTACTGAACAAATTTGGGAAGTAGATAAGTTGAATGAATATTTTGATAAAGCCAAAAGTAATAGTAATCATGTAACATTGAGAAATCAAATGCGTATAAATAGTGATATTTCAACTGTTAATTGGATCAGAAACTTAGTTGATTATCAAGTAATAAATTCTATACCTAAAGATAAATTAGGATATGATATTAAAATCTTTGATACACCAGATGAGTTAGAAAAAGCTATTAAGATAAAAGCTACACATACAGATAGTGGTATATCACGAATGCTTGCTACATTTGATTGGAAGTATGGAACCAAACCGCCTAATCATGAAGACTTTTGGAGAGTTAAAATCGGAAATTGGTCCATGCCTTGGAATTATCAATTAAAAGCTAATAGAAATCAAGTTAGCTTACCGTGGGTTGAGCAAGATCAAACAATTGATGAAATAGGTTCAACATTTACTATACAAGGTTTAGATTTAAACTTTGCGGGCGTCATTATAGGACCTTCAGTTAAATATAGAAATGGTAAAATTATTTTTGACAAAAGTGAGAGTGCTAATAAAAAAGCTACGCAAAGAAGAACGTTAAAAGACGGATCAAAACAGTATTTTTCAGAAATGCTTTTGAAGAATGAATTAAATGTCTTATTAACACGTGGTGTAAATGGCTTATATATTTATGCTGTAGATGATCAGTTAAGAGAAGCGCTAAAAATAGCAGCAAAGGATGAGAGCAATGGATGAAATTAATGATATTGTGAAAGAAATTAATAAATTTAGAGATGCTCGTAACTGGAGACAATTTCATAATGAGAAAGATTTATCATTGTCCATTACTTTAGAAGCAGCTGAGTTATTGGAATTATTCCAATGGAAAACATCTGATGAAGTAGTAGAAACTAATCGTGAAAGGTTAGCTGAAGAAATAGCAGATGTTTTAATATATAGCTATATGTTAGCAGACAATTTAAATTTTGATATCAATGATATTATCCGTAAGAAGTTAGTGAAGAACGCGGAGAAGTATCCTATAGCAAAAAGTAAAGATAACAAAATTAAGTATAATGAAATGTCTTAGAAATTTGGTTTTCAAATAAAAATTATCAATCCCAGAAACTCCTCATATTACCTACACATTTTCGTGTGGGCATGGTGGAGAGTATTTTAATTTAAACTTTATCAACATCAAATCACACCTCCTGTTTTTCTTCATCACACAGTTGTGGATCCGTTCTGTTGCAAAGTTAGAAAAATATAGCTAATTACCATTTTATCATGTCGTTGTTCCCTTAACTGGCTAACATATGCCTAATTTCGTGGCATGGCGAAAATCCGTAG
>NZ_KV796496.1:0-20228 GCF_001809205.1 Staphylococcus sp. HMSC069E10
AATCATTGCTAGTGTTGTTCGTTTCAAATGAGTCACGATTATATTTCTTACTCATATTTATTCCTCCTATAAGAAATGCACTTAAACAAGTAAAAACCTCATTTAAGTGCATTTGATTGAATCATATTAAAAGTTTTTCTCAACGTTTGTAGTGTAATTTTGATTTGCATCATTAGCTACAGAGTTAGCTCTGTAGTTTGCACTTCCTCTACGATAGTGTCTATTTTGCCATTTGTCAGCAATTTCCATTGCAACATTTGACCATTGAACTACTTGAGAAATTTTATCTTCATTTTGAGAAATATTATGTGTGATTGAGTTAGTCACACGATCAACTGAGCTATTTAAAGTTTGAACTGAGTCGCCAATACCTTTAACGCCATCAACAACAGAGTTTAAACGTTCAACTTTACCTTGAATGTCTTCAGTTAAGCGATTAGCTTTATGAAGTAAATCAGTAGTTTCACGAGTAATACCTTGAACTTGACCTTCAACACCATCAAGTGTTTTAGCCACATGATCTAAATTTTTCTTAACTGAAATTAAAACTACAACAATTCCAATACATAAAATTAAGAATGCGATTGCAGCAATAATTCCAGCAATTGGTAAAATCCAATGCATAAAAAACGCCTCCTAAATATTCTTTTAAAATAAAAGTCATTAATTATAAATACCCATAATAATTATATATAAACATATTAGAATTCTTTTGACATACCAATTTTTTCTTCATAAGCACCTTGGATTTTTTGAATATCTCCTGCACCCATAAATAGAATAACAGCATTATCAAATTTTTCTAATACATCAATACTATTTTCATCGATTAACGCAGATCCGTCAATACGATTTATTAAATCTTGGATAGTTAATTCTCCAGTATTTTCACGTATTGAACCAAAAATTTCACATAAAAATACATGGTCTGCTTTACTTAATGCATCAGCAAATTCATCTAAGAAAGCTTGAGTTCTTGAAAACGTATGAGGTTGGAATACTGCAACGACATCTTTATTTGGATATTTTTTTCGTGCTGTTTCAATTGTAGCACTAATTTCTCTTGGATGGTGAGCATAATCGTCTACTAATACTTGTTTTGAAACAAAAGTTTCATTAAAGCGACGTTTTACACCGCCAAATGTTTCTAAAGCTTCTTTAATATTATTAACATCCATTTTTTCAAGATAACTAATTGTAATAACTGCTAAGGCATTTTGAACATTATGATTACCATATTGTGGTGTTAAAAAGTGATCATAGTATTCTCCATTAATATACACATCAAACTGAGTACCATTTTCAGTTATTTGTATATTATCTGCATATACATCATCGTTTTTACTAAGACCATAATAATAAATAGGTACATCTGCTTTTAGATTTCTTAAATGTTCATCATCTCCCCAAGCAATAATCGCTTTTTTTACATTATTTGCCATTTCTTGGAAAGCACTAGCAACATCGTCAATATCTTTAAAATAATCAGGATGATCATAATCAATATTTGTCATAATTGCATAATCTGGGTGATAGCTTAAAAAATGACGTCTATATTCACACGCTTCAAATGCAAAATAATCACTACCTGGTAAACCCATTCCTGTACCATCACCAATTAAGAATGATGTTTTCTTGTCTCCATTCATAACGTGAGATAATAAACCAGTTGTAGACGTTTTACCATGAGCACCTGTAACTGCTACCGATGTATATTGATTAATGACTTGACCAAGAAAATCATGATATCTAATCACATCCAACTTTAATTCATGTGCTCTAACAATTTCTTCATGTGTATCAGGAAATGCATTACCTTGAATAACTACCATTCCTTCATGTATATTATCTACACTAAATGGTAAAATTTTAATCCCTTTATTTTTAAGTGCTCCTTCTGTAAATACATATTTTTCAATATCTGAACCTTGAACTTCATGTCCTAAATCGTGCATAATTTGTGCTAATGAACTCATTCCTGCACCTTTAATTCCGACAAAATGATAATGCGTCATATCCATAAAACTCCTTTAAAATTAATCTTTCTTTAAATCTGCCTCAGTAATAAATACATCTCTTGGTTTAGAGCCGTTTGCTCCAGATATATAATCTAGTTGTTCTAATTGATCGACGATTCTTGCTGCACGATTATAACCAATTTGGAAATGTCGTTGGATTAATGAAGTAGATATATGTCCTTCTTTGACCATAAAACTACAAACATCATCAAATAATTCATCTCGTGCTTGAGTTTGAGTCTTTTTCAACAATTCTTTTTCTTCAAATAAATATTCTGGTTCTCTTTGTGCTTTGATGAAATCAACGACATCATCAATTTCTTCATCAGATACAAATGTACCTTGTACACGTATAGGTTTATTCATACCACTACCTAAATATAGCATATCACCGTACCCTAATAGTCTTTCAGCGCCTCCACTATCAATAATAGTTCTAGAGTCCACGCTTGAAGACACCATAAATGCAATACGGGTTGGTATATTAGCTTTAATAAGTCCAGTAATAACATTAACTGAAGGTCTTTGTGTCGCTACTAACATATGAATTCCACAAGCTCTCGCTTTTTGAGCAATTCTAGCAATAGATTGTTCTACTTCTTGTGGAGCCATCATCATTAAATCTGCTAATTCATCAATAACAATGACTATCTTAGGCATACGTTGTTCGTAAGACGCTTTTTTATTGAAAGCAGTAATATTGCGTACGTGATATTTTGCAAACAGTTTATAACGTCTTTCCATCTCTTCAACAGCCCACTTTAAACTTTGAGTAGCTGCTTTAACATCTGTAATAACTGGTGAAACAAGATGTGGTAAGTCATTATATGGCGCTAATTCAACCATTTTTGGATCAATCAATAATAATCTCAACTCTTCTGGATGATTTTTATATAATAATGACATTAATATACTGTTAATACATACAGATTTACCTGAACCTGTCGCTCCAGCTATTAAAGCATGAGGCGTTTTAGCAATATCCATTAATAATGGCTCATTATTAATCCGATTACCCATAGCTACTGTTAATTTAGATTCAGTATTTTTAAACTTAGATGATTCTAAGATTGATTTTAAACTTACTTTTGAAGAATTTTGGTTTGGTACTTCAATACCTACCAAGCTTGTACCTGGAATAGGTGCTTCAATTCTTATATCTTTAGCGGCCAGTGCCATCTTTAAATCATCTTGCAAAGCAGTAATTCTCGAAACTTTCACACCTTTTTCAACAGCTAACTCAAATCGTGTTACACTTGGACCTACAGTCACATTTTGAACTTCTGCAGGAACATTAAAGTAATAAAACGCATCATTTAATTCTTGTTTTTTCTCTTCAATCCATGAGTTATCAATTTGATGAATTTCCGGATCTTCTAATAATTCAAGACTTGGTAATTTAATATTAGGACCTTTTCTAATCGCAGCTTTACTTTCGTGTTGCTCGTTTTCATCTTGATCTTCATTCTGAGTATTTAATGTCATAGATATGGCTTGTGTATTTTCATTTTGTACATTTGAAAGTTCACTCGTTTCATCTTCTTGATTATCTTGAAGTGATTGTTCATTAATATTCTTTTTAATATGCTCTTCATGATTATTAGTCGCTTTTACTGATGGACTTGAACTTGGTGTACTAACTGATTTATTTTCCAATTTTGTCTCTGGTTTTAATTCTGGAACGCTAACTTTATTAGTTTTTTTGAATTTTTTAGCATCCATCAAACGTTTTTTGTCAGATGGCGTCATTACAACGTTAAAAGGTTTACTACCCGGAATGATTGAGGATTTAATAGATGATGAAACATCCTCATTTTCAACGATTTGTTTGTTATCATCTTCTAATTTTTCATCTTCAGTGTTAGATGATGAGTCATGAACTGAATCATTGTTATGTTCAATTTGTTCAGAAGCATACTCAGTATCTGTCTCAATTGCATTATCAATTGAATGGTCAATGTCATCATCGTTATGATTTGATTGTTTAGTTACCTCTTCATTCGAAGAAGCGTTCATCCCATGATACTTTGCTTCCTCTACTTCTTCTTTTGAAGTATAATTATTGTCTTGCAATTCATTAACTTTACTTAAATGAGCATCTTCATTTTTATTAAGATGATGCTGTTTGTCTTTAGTTGAATGTATAGGTGATACGTTAAGATTATCGTCTGACAATGGCTCATCATTATGTTCGTCTGTAGATGTCGTATCATTAACTTCTCGTACTTCTACATCTTTATCATTAACAGTTTGAATATTTGGGACAGATTTCAAATCAATTTCTTCATATTGATACTGCTCATCATCGTCATCATAATTAGATGTATTTGAATCAGTTTGAGTCCCTTCATCAATCACATGATTATTCATCGTATTCTCATTTGAGTCTTCCATTTTATCAGTACTATCTTCTGTATATGTCGTTCTCTCTTCATCATTATTTTCTTCATGATCTAGAGAACTCTCTCCAGTGTACTGCTTAGCTTGATTTGCATACATTTCATCAATGACTTTTTGGATTTCGTTATCATTATCCGCTGATTGTTGACGCTTATTCTGTAAAGCTTCTTTAAACTTACGTTTTTGTTGTGCTTTTTTTTCTCTTTCACGTCTAATTTCTTCTACTATTTGTGACGCATAAATATTCTCAATATTCACCGTATTATCTTTTTGAGAAAAATTAGGAACGTTACTTTTTGAAGATGTAGTTTCATAAATATTAGAATTTTGATCATTAATAATTGAAACATCAGTATCTTCATACTTAGTTTGACTCAACGGTTCATTTTTAGACTTGCTTATATTTGTTTTTACATCATTATCAGATACTCGTTGTGCTGTTTGATCTTGTTTTGAATTATGTTTCTCGTCATTATGATTATCGTCATTCTCATTCTCTTTTAGTGGAGGGATAACACCGTTTTCAATTGGTCGGCGTTTTTTTGTACCAAATACTGCAGACGGTACTTCTGAAGTTCTAAAACTTGAATGGTGATATGTAGAATTCGATGTCGTTTTATAGTTTGCTTTAAAACGCTCCGATTGTAATTTCACATGAGAATGATTATTTGTATGCTTATGATATTGAGAAGTCGTTTTTCTATTATTTTTATCATTTAATTGTGTACTATTCAACGACTTATTACGTTTATTAGAAGGTCTTTCTTTAATTGAAGGCACTCCAGTATCATCATGATTTGTATACTGTCTTCTTCTGCGTCTTCGAGTATCTGTTGCACTGTCATAAGTTTGAGGATAGTCATTATTATTATCTATTTCATCATAACTATAAGCGCCATAACCAAATTCTTTATCAACTTTAGGTGATTTCTGCGACATATATTCATCTTCATCAACTTCTCTGTAAACCGCTTCATCATATGTTTCAGCATCTTGCCCTATATCAATAGGAAAACGAAATTTTCCACGCGGACGATCATAGATATCATCATTTTCAGGAAGTAAGGTATGCTCACCATTCTTTTGTGTTTCTGAGTTATGTCGACGTTTATTTTTTCGTCTTAGTAATTCTTCATCAGAATGTTTATCATTGCCAAATAATTCATCAAACCAACTCATACTTCCACATCCTTCCTAGTTTTTTTAATCAAAAAATGCATTGCCTACTTTATAATCATCAGACAATACCATGATTCCTTTTTCTTGAGGTGCATTAGGCAAGTTCAATTCTCTCATTGAACAAATCATACCACTTGATGCAACACCACGTAATTCAGCATCTTTAATTACCATTCCACTTGGCATAACTGCACCGACTTTAGCTACGACAACTTTTTGACCTGCTTCTACATTTGGCGCACCGCACACGATTTGTAGTTTTTCACTACCAACATCAACTTTCAAAATACTTAATTTATCTGCATCAGGATGCTTTTCTTTAGTTTCTACATAGCCTACAACAAATTTAGGTGATAAATCCGCTTCAAGTTGATAATCAAAACCTGCATTTGTAATTGATTGTTGTATAGCTTCTACAAGCGTTTCATTTAATTTAATATGACCCTTACTATTAACTGAATATACTTTTGAAAAATCGAAAATATTAAATCCAACAATTTGATTTTCATGTTTAATAGCAACCACATTATTTTTTATTTCATATTCAAAAGGCCCATCTGTTGGTTCAATTTGTAAAAATGCAACGTCCCCTACGCCTTCTTTATTATAAAATAAATTCATTTAAATTCTCCTTTTTACGTATTATTAGTTATTTTTTATTAAATTTTTTACGATTCGCTTCTAAACGTTGAATAACGTTTGGATCTCTTTTTTGTTTATTATTTTTTCCTAAAATAAAAATCGGCTCTAAATGTTCTTTTTTATAACCAAATGAAAGTGACGTTATAGGTACAAGTCCCTTAGTAAAAAATTCCATCGTCAAGTGTGCCATAACATCATAGCCTGTTTTATTGCGTATATCAGCAATAATTAATACATCTTGATGAGGAACAGCGACTAACATTTCACCTTCACATTGAGCTTCAATGTCATTTAAAAACTTTGTATTTAAAATACGACTCGCATCATATCCGTCATTTGAATTGATAAAATAAAAAATATTTCCTTTTACTTCATCTGTTTTATATTTATTCTCAAGTTTACGTATATTAAACAACGACATTTCTTTAATTTGTTGTGAAGTTAAACCTAGTGTTTTTAACATACTTTCATCAATTAATCGGTACGATTTTCCTAAATCAAGTGCATAATAAATATTAGTTTCTGCAGTATGTTCTTCAATAACAAATTGATGACCTTCTTTAGTTTTTTTATCAAAACTAGTTGATCTTATTACAGGCATAACTTGAATATCTTTCATTTTAGATAGACCATTATCATCCATTTGTGCAATTGCCTCTTCAACATAATAGATAATTTCATCAATGATTTTCTCTTTTTGTTCTTCATACTTCGCTACAACTGCATTAAGTTTGATAGTTACGCCTTTAAAATTATCTCGTCTATATATACGTAATGTTTCTTCTTCACGATCAAACTTAAAATCAACGTCTAAATGTTTTAAACGTTGTTTTAATGTATCTCTCATTTGAAAGACGTTCATATTAAAACACTCCTATTTTCGCACCTTACAATATTTTACAATAAAAAGAGCTCCAGTTACAGAAAAATTAGGCTATTCTTTCATATAAATAAGAAGTTTAAGTCCTAATTACTCATTTACACATATTGACTTAAAAATGAATCTATTTGTTCGATTGATTTTCGTTCTTTTCCAATATAACTTCCCATTAATTCACCATTTTTATATACGAGAAAACTTGGAATACCCATGATATCATTTTCAATTGCTAAATCTATAAATTTATCTCGATCTACTGATACAAATTTAAAATTAGAGTATTTTTTTTCTAATTTCGGTAAATCTGGTTCAATCACTTTACAATCTGGACACCATCCAGCTGTAAATTCAAATACCGTTTGTTCATTTTTTAATTCTTCAAATTGTTTTTCAGTTTCTAATGTAATCATATTATTTCTCCTCACTTTGAAATTGTAATGTTAAAATGTTTTCATTTGTTAAGTGACTCACAGCTTGTTTTAATAATTCACGCGCGGCATAATAGTCTCTAATATCAAATACCGCATCTGTACTATGAATATATCTTGCACATACGCCTATAACTGCTGTAGGTACACCTTTATTTGCTTTATGGATTTCTCCCCCATCTGTACCACCTGGTGAAATATAGTATTGTGAACGAATATCAAATGTATCAACTAACTCCAGTAGATAGTCTCTGAAACGTGGAGAGAGAATCATTGTACCATCTTTAATTCGAATTAATGTTCCTTCACCTAATTGACCAGATAATTGCTGTTTACCTTTAATATCATTTGCAGGAGAACAATCTACAACGAATGCTATGTCTGGCTGTATTAATTCAGTTGATGCTTTTGCACCTCTTAATCCAACTTCTTCTTGAACATTTGCACCCACATATAAATCTACATCTAATTCTACATCTTTGAGTAATTCTAATATTTCAATTGCTAAGACACAACCGTAACGATTATCCCATGCCTTAGCACTATATCGATGTTCAGATAATTGAGTGAATGGTGTAAAAGGAACAATTGTGTCCCCTATTTCTATTCCACGTGATCGAACTTCTTTATCACTTTCTGCTCCTATATCTAACATTAAATCTTTAATCTCAGGAACCGCTTCATTACCTGTTCTAAAATGTTTTGGTATATTCGAAACTACACCTACAATTTTTTCACCTTTTCTATTTTTAACCTGCAGTCGTTGTCCTTGCCATATATCATTAGATACGCCGCCTAAATTAGTAAACTGTAACATGCCATTTTGAGTGATGTTCGTAATCATAAAGCCAATTTCGTCCATATGAGCCGCTATCATCACACGCTTTGCATTTTGTTTTTTTGATTTTTTTATACCAAAAACACTTCCCAAATGAGTTGTTATCACTTCATCTACAAATGGGGTCATTTCTTTTTTCATGTAGTCACGTACTTCTTCTTCAAAGCCTGGTGCTCCATGTAATTCTGTTAATGTTTTTATACGAAGTAAAGTTTTATCGTTTTCCATTACATAAACACACTCCTTAAATTTATTATATCATTTTGATTATGGTAAACTAATAATAAGAACTATTAATAGAAAGGTTAGATTCGATAATTATGACTCGTCAAACTATAAAATATATCTCCATTCCCATCGTAATAACTATAGGAGCATCTACGGCTTTTATACTCTATCATACATTGAAAAACAAAAAAGTAAAAAATCCGGATAGAATATTAGAGGAAGTAAAATCATATTTTATGGATATTAAAGGTTCTTACATTCTTCATGAACCTTTGCAAAATAAAGAGCAATATTTAAATCGTTTTGTTTATCAAGGTGGTATTACTCAAAATAAAAACAACCGTGATATAGAGTATACCTTCTATGCTGATGCACACACAGGTGAAATACTTACTATTGAAGAAAATTAATATTATTTTTTGATATTTAAAAAATATTTTAATACTTTTTTCACTTCATATTTATATTTTAAATTACATTTGTTTGATGTTTTTATTAATTTTTTATCATTTTCGAACTTAACAGTAAAGTAACGATTACTATGATAATACAAAAATCAATAATCATTTTAGATGAAATATGGACTAAATTTTTTCTTTTTCTCTTATATATTGCATGGATGTTTATCATATGTACTTATATTTATCATAAAGAGCAATAAATGATAAAACAACACACGAGCGTAAGAATGTATTTGCTTCTTACGCTCGTGTGTTGGATTTAATATATTATTTATTAATTTTTATGAAATTTGGCTTCCATTCTATAAATACGGGAACCTTTATCAGAAAATTTTTTCTCATATTCAGTTAATATATTATCTTCATCATCTTCATCATGAAGATTTAAATTTAACTTTGTAAAATACATTCCATATTGTGACATGCTTTCAAGACTATAAGCAAATAAACCTCTATTATCTGTTTTAAAGTGTATTTCTCCATCTTCTTTAAGAATTTGTTCATATAGAGCTAAAAAAGTGCGATACGTTAAACGACGTTTTGCATGTCTTTTTTTTGGCCAAGGATCCGAGAAATTTAAATAAATTCTAGATACTTCATTCTCTTTAAAGTACTCATTTAGTTCAATTGCATCATTGCAAATCATTTTTAAATTTGTGAGTCCTTTATCCTTTACTTTATCAAGCACTTTATACATAACGCTTTTTTCACGTTCTAAAGAAACAAAATTAATTTCAGGATGTTGCTCTGCAAGTGTAGTTATAAATTGCCCCATTCCTGAACCGATTTCAATATAGATTGGCTGTTTCTTATCAAACCAATCACTCATTTTGCCAGCATGCGAACCATCCATGTCTACTAGGTCAGGATGTTCTTTCAAATAATCTTCTGCCCATGGTTTATAACGGACTCTCATGTATTAAATCTCCTTAAATAAATAAATTACTATTCATTACCTCATTTAAAAATTTGAGCCATGTGTTCATATCTTTAAATCTTTTTTGTTCTTCATACCATTGAATCATGCCGATTGATTGAATCACAGTATACCATTTCATACGTTTATTTAAGTCCATACTTTCTTTAACACCATAAGTATTGAACCAGTTAGACCATTGTTGTTTTGGAACGTAGTTGTATAGCAGCATACCAATATCGATGGCTGGATCAGCAATCATTGCACCTTCCCAATCTACTAAAAATAACTCATCACGATCAGAAAGTAACCAGTTATTATGATTAACATCACCATGAACTACTGTAAAGAAACGTGAATCTAAATTAGGAATATAATCTTCCAAGTAAGTTAATGCTTTTCGAATAATATGATGGGTTAATACGTCTCTAGATAAAGAAGCATTAATTTTCTTTAACATAATATTTGGGGTAATAGGCTCCATTTCCATACGTTTTAACATATTAAGTAGTGGTTTTGAACCATGTATTTTTTTGAGAAGTTCAGCAACTCTTCTTTGAGACATTTCAGATGGTGTAAGTTCTCTACCATTTTTCCAATGTTGTGCTGTTACCACTTCGCCTGTTTCAATACGTTTTGTCCAAACTAACTTAGGCACAATACCTTCTGCAGATAAAGCTGCAATAAATGGATTTGAGTTACGCTTAAGAAATAATTTTTGTCCATCTTGTTCAGCCATATACGCTTCTCCAGATGCTCCACCTGCAGAATCAAGCGTCCACCCTAATTGATAAAACTGCTCCAACTCGTTCACCTCACTTTCAACTAGAAAATGGCTCGAGAAATATAGTTTTTCAAGAGCCATATATCTAATTTAATCATCGCTTTTTATCTAACGATTATATTTCTAACTTTGTTTTTGTTATATTGGTAAAATTATTATTTAAATGTCTTCAAATCATTTAAATTTTTTACGTTATCTCTTTAATCACTCAATGATGATTTTATAATTTTTAGCTTAATTTTTCAACTGAAAATGAGAAACAAAATGATACATTTTACTAGTATGAAAAAGCTAAAATCCCGAATGCTTTATAAATATTATAACATATCATATACATCATCGTTGAAGAAATTTAAAGTTAATTGATACTTTTTGATTCAATATACTTTTCGAATCCTTCTTGTAATTTTTTAGTAATTGGACCTACTTTACCATCATTTACAATTTCGCCATCAATCTTAACGACAGGTGTTACTTCAGCAGAAGTACTAGACACAATGACTTCATCTGCATTTTTTAAGAAATCAACTGTAAATGTTTCTTCATTAAATGGTATGTTGTAATCTTCAGCAACCCATTTAATTACTTTTCGAGTAATACCATTTAAAATGTAATTATTAACGGGATGTGTATAGATTTCGCCATCTTTAATCGCATACACATTACTTGACGCACCTTCAGTAACAGTTTCATCTCTATGTTGAATGGCTTCTGTTGCATTATATTTAACTGCATATTCTTTAGCAAGAACATTTCCTAATAAATTTAAACTTTTAATGTCACAACGTAACCATCTAATATCTTCAACTGTTACAGCATTAATGCCATTTTCAAAGTCGTCGTATGGACGATCATAACTTTTAGCAAATGCCATAATAGCAGGTTTAACTTCTGGAGTTGGGAAAGAATGGTTTCTTGGTGCTACACCTCTTGTCGCTTGAATATAAATTCCACCATTTTGAATGTCATTGATTTTTAAAAGTTGTCTTACAATATCTGTTAGCTCCTCGACAGTATAGCCTAAATCGATTTGAATTTCACTCGCACTTCTAAGGAACCTTTCAAAGTGTTCAGTTACTGTAAATAATTTACCGTTGTATGCACGAATATATTCATATATACCATCTCCAAATACATAACCTCGGTCTTCATAAGACACTTTTGCGTCTTCTTGATTTAAAAATTCTCCGTTAATAAATACTTTTGTCATTATTTATCCCTCCACACATAGTGAATAAATTGCTTCTAAATAGATACTTGTTGCGTTGAATAATTGTTTTTTAGTAATATATTCATTCTTTTGATGCATTAAATCCTCTGAATCTTCAAACATAGCTCCAAATGCAACACCTTTGTCTAAATTACGTGCATAAGTGCCTCCACCAATTGTATAAGGTTCTGTCATATCACCTGTTTGATTTCTATAAGCAGTGACAAGTTTTTGTACAAATGGATCATTTTTATCTACGAAATGAGGTTGTTGAACTTTACCTAATTCTATTTCAAACCCTTGAGATTTGATTTCATTTTTAAAACGTTCTAAAGCAGTTTCAAATTCGAAGCCTTTAGGATAACGTAAATTGATACCAAATTTGCCACCTTTTTCTTTATCATACGTAATGATACCTACGTTTGTTGTCACGTCTCCCATAACATCAGTATGGAACTTCATACCCATTTTTTCACCAAAATGAGATTCATGTAAATAACGATTACTAAATTCAGCGAATTCTTTTGCAGCTTGATTAAGATTCAAAGTTGATAGGAAGTCAATAAGATATAAACCAGCATTCACACCAAGTGAAGGATCCATACCATGGACGGCTTTCCCTTCAACAGTTAATATCAATTCACCATTATCTACAACCGCTTCACCTTCTAGTTGACGTTGGTCTAGATAATGTTCGAAATGTTGAACTACGTCTGTCATATTTTTTTCAACCAAAATATGTGCTTTAGCATGATCAGGAACCATGTTATAGCGTTGACCAGATTCAAATGAAAGAAGTTTTGCTTCTGAATGATCAGTATGATGTGAGCTTACATTTTGGACTAAATCAAATGTTGTAATTCCTTTTTCACCATGAATAGCAGGGAATTCAGCATCTGGTGCAAAACCTAAAGCAGGCATTTCTTCTGTTTTGAAATATCTTTCTGTACATTTCCAGTCAGATTCTTCATCTGTACCAATAATAATATGAATACGTTTTTTCCAATCTACATTCATTTCATTTAAAATTTTAACTGCATAGTAAGCTGCGATAGTTGGACCTTTATCATCAAGTGTACCTCTTGCCACAATAGCATCATCTGTTACAACAGGTTTAAATGGATCAGAATCCCAACCGTCTCCAGCAGGAACGACATCTACATGACATAAAATTCCCAATACATCTTCACCTTGACCTGCTTCAATTCTTCCAGCAATATGATCAACATCATGGGTAGAAAAACCATCTCTTTGAGCGATTTTATACATATAATCAAGAGCTTCACGAGGTCCAGGGCCAACTGGTGCTTCCTCTGAAGCTTGACTATCATCTCTCACACTCTTGATTGAAAGTAATCCATTTAAATCTTCAATAATTTGACTTTCATATTCTTGTACTTTTTCTTTCCACATTAGAGATCAACTTCCTTTTCAATAGATATACCTATTATTTTACATAAATCTAGTATTAAATGACAACAAGATGTCAGAAAATTTCATAGTACATATAAAAAAAGAAGTGAGAAAAAATTTTCTCACTTCTTTAAAATTTAAGTTTAATGTCTATCGTCTAAGGCATTATGATTGTTTTTCAAATCTTCTTCAGTGACTACTCTTAAATTATTATTAACAGTTGCGCCACCTTCATCATCAAATTTACCTTCTGCTAATTCATGTGTATCATTTTTTTTAGTATTCACATTAGTGAATTTAGATTTTTCATCTTGTAATAAAGATTTAGGATCATTTTTTAAACGATTTGCATAACCTTGTGGGTCATTCTTTACGTTTTGAATTGTTTCATTTGCTTTTGAGCTAATATCATTAACTAGCCCTTTCGCATTTTGTTTATAGCCTTCTGGATTTTCTTTATATTTATTATACTCAGCTTTTAATTTATTTCTGCTACTTTCACGTGATAATGCTACTGCAGCCGCTGCAGCACCAATTCCTGCCACAATTCTTAATAAACCTGCACTTTTAGCCATCATATTACCCCTTTTCTCTTTTATTACTATAAAAGTTTTAATTCTTCTGAAGTTAGTAAACGATACTCTCCAGATTTTAAGTTTTCATCTAACGTCAAATTAGAAATTTTAAGACGTTTTAATTCTAATACCTCATTATCAATTGAATGAAACATTCTTTTCGCTTGATGATACTTTCCTTCATAAATAGTAACTAAAGATAATTTATGATCTAGTTTTTCAAGTTGTGCTGGTTTTACTTTGCCATCTGATAGTTCAATTCCATTTTTAAAAGCAATAATATCTTCGTTTTTAATAGGATATTTAGAGGTTACTTTATACGTTTTAGACACATGTTTAGATGGACTCATTAAATTATGGTTAAATTGTCCATCATTAGTAATAAGTAATAAACCTTCAGTATCTTTATCTAGTCTGCCTACTGGAAATATATCAAGATGACGGTAATCATCAATAAGATCTATCACTGTTTGATTTATATCATCATAAGTAGCAGAAACATATCCTTTGGGCTTATTTAACATAATATAAACATGATTAATATACTCTATTATTTTGCCATCTACAGTAATTTCATCTTGCTCAGGATTCACTTGGGATTTAGGCGATTTTTCCACTTTATCATTAACTTTGACACTATTTTTCTTTAAAAGCTGCTTTACCTCAGTACGCGTGCCAACTCCCATATTCGATAAAAATTTATCTAACCTCATCTTAAGAATCCAACTTTACGTCTAATCTTTGCTGGTAATTCACCAAGAAATTGATCAGCTAATCGATTTTTAATTGTGATACCGCCATACACTAATGCACCGATAATAACCCCAACAAATAATATAATCATTGCTCCAAATTTACGTTCTACAGGGACAAAATGACCTAAAATTAAGTAAACAATTTCTACACTAATCATCATGATTAAACTATAAATAAAAATTTTCGCTACTTGCACAAATGTTTCTGTAAATTCATATTTCGCATATATTTTTAAAATAAAGAAATTTGCTGTAATCGCAAAACTCAATGCAATAGCAGTACTTAAAATTGCTCCTGCAGTATGGAAAGTCATAATTAATGGAATATTAAGTGCTAACTTTAATACAACGGCTCCTAAAATGACAAACACTGTCAATTTTTGTTTGTCTATACCTTGTAACATCGAAGCAGTAACACTAAGTAAAGAAATTAATATTGCTACAGGGGCATAGATAAATAACATTTTGTTTCCATCTGGATTATATTGATAGAAAACTGTATATAAAGGTGCAGCCAGTGCCATTATCCCTAAACTTGCTGGAACTGTAATATACATTAATACACCGATTGATGTTTTAATTTGACGATGCATTTCAGTTAAACGACCTTCTGCATATGTTTTAGTAATATATGGTATTAAACTTACCGCAAAACCTGCTGCAAGTGATGTTGGAATCATTACAATTTTATTGGTTGTAAAGTTTAATATCGTAAAGAAATAATCTTTATTTGCATGGAATCCTGCTGCATCTAGTGCATTGTTATGTGTAAATTGATCAACAAGGTTAAATAATGGAAAGTTTAAACTAACAATTACAAACGGAATACTGTATGCAATAATTTCTTTATACATTCTTCCATAAGAAATGTCTAATCCTGTACGATCAGACTCTACCATTTTTTGAATGTGAGGTTTACGTTTTTTCCAGTAATACCAAAGAGTAAATAAACCTGCAATTGCTCCCACAGCGGCTGCGAATGTAGCTACACCATTAGCTTGTAGATATGTACCATGAAAAACATTTAAAACTAAATAACTACCTATTAATATAAATATAATTCTGGCTAATTGTTCAGTAACTTCAGATACAGCAGTTGGACCCATCGATTGATAACCTTGGAATACCCCTCTCCATGTTGCTAATAGTGGGATAAAAACCACTACTATACTGATGATACGAATAATCCAAGTAATCTCTGGTACTGTCCATCCACTTTTTCCTTCTTTTTGACCTAAAGTAATAACTGCAATATCAGGTGCTAAATAAAACAATATTAAAAATCCTATAATACCTGATATCGACATTACGATAAAACTCGATTTATAGAGTTTCTGTCCAACTCTATATGCTCCTATTGCATTATACTTTGCTACAAATTTTGAAGCTGCTAAAGGCACTCCAGCTGTCGCGACAGCAATAGCAATATTATAAGGAACATAAGCATAGTTAAATGGCGCTAACTTTTCCTCCGCATTTGCACCCATAATCGCATAAAAAGGAATTACAAATAAAACACCTAGAATTTTAGTAATTAAAATACTAAATGTTATTAAAAAGGTTCCGCGCACCATTTCCTTATTTTCACTCATATTCAATCTTCCTATCTTTAATTTAATCAAACTATGTCGTTATACATCTGTCTAAACTAAGGACTTGCATTACTATAAAATATATCACAAAATACTTATTGTTTCTCGTTTCTTTTTAAGTTTTTTTTGTCAATTATTCTCACTATTATTAAATAAAAATATTGTAAGTTTTTTATTTATGTATTTAATACACTTTTTAACGCAAAATTCTACTTCGGTTCGCAAAATAATAAGTATTTATGTAGAATATAAATGTATGATAACGGAGGTTAATATATGTATCAAACAATAATCATTGGCGGTGGACCAAGCGGATTAATGGCAGCAGTTGCTGCGAGTGAAAATAGTAGTAAGGTTCTATTAATCGAAAAGAAAAAAGGTCTTGGAAGAAAATTAAAAATTTCTGGTGGTGGTAGATGTAATGTGACTAATCGTCTACCTTATGAAGAAATCATCAAAAATATACCCGGAAACGGTAAATTTTTATATAGTCCATTTTCAAAATTTGATAACGAATCCATAATAGAATTTTTTGAAAGTCGTGGTATAAAATTAAAAGAAGAAGATCATGGAAGAATGTTTCCAGTTTCAAACAAATCACAAGATATTGTTGATACTTTAGTTAATACAATTAAGAATAACAACGTTGAAATTAAAGAAGAAACTGTTGTTAATGACATTTCTAAAAATGATCAATCTTTTATAGTAAAAACACAAGATGGCGAATTTGAATCAAAAACAGTTATTATTGCGACTGGTGGAACAAGCGTCCCCCAAACTGGGTCCACAGGTGATGGCTACAGATTTGCTAAAAATCTAGGCCACACTATTACTGAATTATTCCCTACTGAAGTTCCTATTACATCTAGTGAATCTTTTATTAAAAATAAAACACTTAAAGGCTTAAGTTTAAAAAATGTAGAATTATCAGTTTTAAAGAAAAATGGTAAAAAACGTATTAGTCATCAAATGGATATGATTTTTACACACTTTGGTGTAAGTGGACCAGCTGCATTACGTTGTAGCCAATTCGTTTATAAAGAACAAAAAAATCAGAAAAAACAAGACATACAATTACAATTAGATGTATTTCCAGAGATTTCTTTACAAGATTTAGAAAATAAAATAAAGAAAATCTTAAGCGAAGAACCAGACAAATATATAAAAAATGCACTGCGTGGTTTAATAGAAGAAAGATATTTATTGTTTATGCTAGAACAGGCTAATATTAATGAAAATACAACATTTCATCATCTTTCAAATCAACAGTTGACTCACCTCGCAGAACATTTCAAACAATTCATTTTCACTGTTAATGGTACCCTTTCAATTGAAAGAGCATTTGTTACGGGTGGTGGCGTTTCTCTTAAAGAAATATGGCCTAAAACAATGATGTCAAAAATTCAACCTGGTTTATTTTTATGTGGAGAAGTATTAGACATTCATGGGTATACAGGCGGCTACAATATTACAAGTGCTTTAGTTACCGGCCACGTCGCTGGAAACGAAGCTAGACAATTTATATATACTTAAAAATAAAAAACACTCCAAAAGTTAAGTAAAATTATAACTTTTGGAGTGTTTTTTATTTCATATTTTGAATACGAAGATAACTGAATTTATTTTTTATTATTTATCTTCTTTTTTTCTTCGTTTTAATAATAATAGCAGACCACTTAATAATGTGAACTCAGCTAAAGATAATAATGAGTTTTCATTTTCACCTGTATAAGGTAGAGTATTTAATTTTGAATGATTATTATTCACATTAAATTTATTATTAAAATTATTAAATGTAACTTTGTTGTCATTAACCAATCCAAAGTTATTTTCAAATTGCTTAACATTCACATGTTCAATCTCATTAATAGTCACTCTCGTTAATTCATTAATATCATTAGTAGTCACATTTTCAACTAATTTATTTAAGGCTTTCATAACATAAACATCAATTTGTTTATAAGCTTTATTTCTATTATATTCTGATATATTTGTTAATCCTTTAATATACGCTTTACGTTTATTTGCTACATCAAAAATTTGAGATTTAGCTTTCAATTTTACTTTGTCGATTAGAACTATTTTATTAAATTCTTGAAGATAATGTATTTTTATATTATCAACTTGTTTATTAGTTTGAGCTTGGTTTACTTTTTCTTCTGCTTTTTTATATGATTCATCAAGTTTTTGTTTTATGAATAGTTTTTCATCTATTGTAAATGTTTGATCAGATGATACTTTATCTTTTAATTTTTGTAATTCCACTTCTAATTTAGATAAAGCATCTGCTTTTTTAATAACTTCAACTTGAATACTATTAATTGATTGTTTACCTTGCTCTGTAGTCTGATCGACATCTGAGTTAGTATTGGCACCTTCGAGCAGTTTTTTAGCTCTCATTACTGCCTCTTCTACTTTTTGTTTTGCTGCATCCTTTTCTTCTTTTGTTGCGTTTGGTGTTTGATCAATTTCTGCTTTCTTTTGTTTAGCTAATTCGTCGATAGTTTGTTTAGCTACAGATTTTTTAACTATTTCTGGTTGGATTTCATCAATAGCATGTTTACCACTTTCTTTGGCTATTTCAACATCAGAATTAGTCGTAGATTGAGCAATATTATTCTTTGCTTTTATAACTTCTTCATCTACTTTTTGTCTAGCCACATCCTTTTCTTCTTTTGTTGCATTGTGATTATTCTCAATTTCTGCTTTTTTAATTGTTGCTTCATCATCTATCGCTTGTCTAGCTAAAGATTTTTGTATTGTCTCTGGTTGAATATTAGATATAATTGAAATTCCAATTTGAGTTGATTGATCTACTGTATCATTCGTTGTAGATTGATCAACATTATGTTTCGCTTTTGTTGCTGCTTCATCTACTTTACGTTTTGTCATTTCTTTTTCTTCATTCGTTGCTTCATGATTACTATCAATTTCTGCTTTTTTTGCTGTTACTTCATCATCTATAGATTTTTTTGCTTGTGTTTTTTTCAAAGCTACCGCATTTATATTATTTATTGCACTTATACCATTAATTTGTGCATTATCTACATTGGAATTATTTATTGATTGATCAACATTTCTTTTAGCTTTATTAACCTCATCATCAATTTTTTGTTTAGCTATGTCTTTTTCTTCTTTTGTTGTCGAATTATCTTGATCAATTAGATTTTTTCTAAGAGTTGCTGCTTCATCTATCGCTTTTCTTGCTTCTGATTTTTTAACTACTTCTGGTTGTATATTTTCAATAGTATTTTTACCAGTTGTTTTAGCATTATTCACACCATCATTTGTTGTAGCTTGATCTATATTATTTTTCGCTTTTATAACTTCTTCATCAACTTTTTGTTTTGCTGCTTCTTTTTCTTCTTCAGTTGCATCTAGCATTTGATTAATTTTTTCTTTTTTTACTTTTGCTACTTCATCAATTGCTTGTCTTGCTAAAGATTTTTTAACCACTTCTGGTTGTATATTATTGATCTCTGTATTTCCTGTTGTTTTTGCTTGATCCACTGCATCATTTGTTGTAGCTTGATCAATATTATCTTTTGCTTTTGTAGCTTCTTCATCTACTTTTTGTTTTGCTACTTCTTTTTCTTCTTCAGTTGCATCTGGTGTTTGATCTATAATTTTTTTCTTAGCAATTGCAGATTGGTCAATTTCATGTTTTGCCTCTACTTTTTTTATAATTTCAAGTTGGATTGTATTAATAACATTTATCCCTTTTGTTTTCGCGTTATCAACTCCATCATCATTTTCTGCTTCGTTGATATGAGTTTTAGCTTCTGTTAACGCTTGATCCACTTTACTTTTCGCTGCTTCTTTTTCTTCTTCAGTTGCTTCTTGCGTTAAATCAATAGTTGCTTTTTTAAGTTTAGCTAAATCATCAATTGCTTGTCTTGCTTCTGATTT
>NZ_KV796496.1:20328-21416 GCF_001809205.1 Staphylococcus sp. HMSC069E10
CAATTGCTTGTCTTGCTTCTGATTTTTTAACTACTGTCGGCTGAATATTATTTATCATTGTAGTGCTATTTTGTTCAACTTGATCTACGTCATTATTTGTTTTTGCTTGATCAATTCCATGTTTTGCTTTTATGACTTCTTCGTCAACTTTTGATTTCGCTGCTTCTTTTTCTTCTGTCGTTGCATCAGGTGTTTGATCAATGATGGCTTTCCTAGTTAATGCAATTTGATCAATAGCATTCTTAGCTGTCTCTTTTTTTACAACTTCTGGCTGAATGTTATTTATAGCAACAGTTCCTCTATCTTTTGCTTGATCTACATCACTATTTGTTATTGCTTGATCAATACTATGTTTTGCTTTTGTAACTTCTTCGTCAACTTTTTGTTTTGCTGCTTCTTTTTCTTCTATTGTCGCATTTGATGTTTGATCAATATTATTTTTTTTAGCTCTTGCTACTTGATCAATTAACGTTTTAGCTGCAATTTTTTTTATAATATTGGGTTGAATATTATTAATTGCTATTGTGCTATTATGCTCAACTTGATTCACATCATTATTTGTAACTGCTTGATTAATGTTACGTTTTGCTTTTGTTACCTCTTCATCAACTTTTGATTTCGCTGCTTCTTTTTCTTCTGTTGTTGCATCAGGTGTTTGATCAATGATGTTTTTTCTAGTTAATGCAATTTGATCAATAGAAGTCTTAGCTGTCTCTTTTTTTACAACTTCTGGCTGAATGTTATTTATAGCAACAGTTCCTCTATCTTTTGCTTGATCTACATCACTATTTGTTACTGCTTGATCAATACTATGTTTTGCTTTTGTTACCTCTTCATCAACTTTTGATTTCGCTGCTTCTTTTTCTTCTGTCGTTGCATCAGATGTTTGATCAATGATGGCTTTTTTGATTTTTGCTTGAGTATCTATACCTCGTTTTGCTTGTTCTTTTTTAACTATATCTGGTTGGATATTATTTATTGATGCCGTACTATTATGTACTACTTGATCTACATCATTGTTAGACAAAGCACGATTAATATTATTTCTTGCTTCTGTCGCAGCTTCGTCTACTTTTGATTTTGCGGCT
>NZ_KV796496.1:21516-21960 GCF_001809205.1 Staphylococcus sp. HMSC069E10
CCCGGTGTTTGATCAATCGCTTCTTTTTTAATTCTAGCTACTTCATCGATTGCAGTCTTTGCTGCTATTTTCTTAACTATATTTGGTTGAATATGACTAACTGTTGTAACACCATCTTCTTTTGCTTTGTCAACAGCTTGATTTATTTCTGTATGATTAATATTATTTTTTGCTTCTACTGCAGCTTCGTCTACTTTTGATTTTGCGGCTTCTTTTTCTTCTATAGTTGCATCAACATTATTGTCGATCTCTGTCTTCTTATTAATAACTTCATTATCAATTGCTTGTCTTGCTTCTGATTTTTTAAGCACATCTGGTTGGATTGCATTGATTGTATTCGTACCATTTGTTTTTGCTTCATCCACATCTGAATTAGTTATTGCTTCATTAATATGAGCTTTGGCTTCCGTTACCGCTTGGTCTACCTTCGCTTTGGCTGCCTCT
>NZ_KV796497.1:0-6925 GCF_001809205.1 Staphylococcus sp. HMSC069E10
CAATCATAAATGGGTCGTAAACGAAGAGATCAAAGATGCACCTAAAGATGGATTTAGTAAAGGCAATACTGTTAAATTAGAAGCAAGTCATATGTCTGGTATGAAAGGTGCTACAGCCAATATAGATAACGTGAAAAAGACGACTGTTTACGTAGTTGATTACAAATCCAAAGATAATGGTAAAATCATTAAAAATCATAAATGGATGACAGGAAATGAGCTGAAAGCACGATAAAAATCTAGTTCTAGATTGAGAAATAAATAGATATAAAGATATCCTCCTTAATCAATAATTTAAATAACTTATTATTGTTAAGGAGGATATTTTTTAGTGTGTAAATTAAATAGATAAGAAAAATGACTAATCCTGGAGATAAATCAAAAAGTATAAAATAATTAATAATAAAAAAGCGTCCCAATGATATTGAGACGCTTAAAGTTTATCTAGTTTTAAATGATTCAATGGCGGTTTTGATTTCATCTCTAACACGTTGGAATTCTGACCAAGGTTTGCCTGCTGGATCATCAAATCCCCAATGTTCTTTTTTTACATTCGGCGGCAATATAGGACAATTATTGTCAGCATCACTACATAAAGTTACTACTAAATCGGATTGGTTTAGTATATTTTTATCAATTAAATTAGAAGTATGATTTGATATATCAATTCCAATTTCTTTCATCGCTTCGATTGCTTTCGGATTGACACCGTGTGCCTCAATACCGCCAGAATATACTTGCCATTCATCACCTAAAATGTTCTTAGCCCAACCTTCAGCCATTTGGCTACGGCATGAATTACCTGTACATATAAAGTAAATTGTTTTTTTATCCATAAATAGTCTCCTCTTTTTTTAGAAAATAATAAGTGTAACGTATAAACCAACTAATGTGATAAACAGAACAGGAATCGTAATAACAATACCTGTTTTAAAATATGTGCCCCATGAAATTTTTACTCCCTTTTGTGTTAAAACGTGTAACCATAGTAGTGTTGCTAAGGAGCCGATAGGTGTAATTTTAGGTCCTAAATCTGCGCCAATAATATTAGCATAAATCATGCCTTCTTTGATTAAACCGGTAGTTGCAGATTGTCCAATAGCAATTGCATCAATTAATACGGTAGGCATATTATTCATAATGGCTGAAAGGAATGCGGATATGAAACCCATACCCATAACACTACTAAATAATCCATAGTTTGATATGCTTGATAGAATATTAGCTAATAGTGCAGTAATACCCACGTTTTTCAGACCAAATACAACTAAATACATTCCTATAGAAAAGAGCACAATATTCCAAGGTGCGCCTTTGATCACTTGTTTCGTGTTTACTACTCTCGATTGATAGGCCAATACAGTAAATATAAATGCAATCAAACAAGCAATTAACGATACTGGAATTTGAATAAATTCACTAACTATATAACCAATGAGTAAGATTGATAAAACAATCCACGAAAACTTAAATAATTTTGGATCTTTAATGGCTTGATCAGGCGTTTTAAGATTTTTAATTTCAAAATGGTTAGGAATAACTTTTCTGAAATATAACCATAATACAACGATACTTGCAAGTAAAGAGAATAGATTTGGAATAATCATACGACTTACATATTCAATAAATCCAATATGGAAGTAGTCAGCAGAAACGATATTAACCAAATTACTTACAATTAATGGAAGAGACGTAGTATCTGCAATGAATCCACTTGCAATGATAAAAGGAAAAATGACTTTTTGATTAAACCCAAGATTTCTTACCATAGCGAGCACGATTGGAGTGAGGATTAATGCAGCTCCATCGTTCGCAAAGAAGGCTGCTACAATAGCGCCTAACAACATAATGTAGACAAACATCTTAAACCCATGACCATTTGAAGCTCTGACCATATGTATAGCTGCCCATTCGAAAAATCCAATTTCATCTAAAATTAATGAAATGAGTATAACAGCGACAAAGGTTAACGTCGCATTCCAAACAATCCCTGTAACTTCAATAACATCTGAGAGACTAACAACACCTGTAATAATGGCGATGATAGCGCCAATCAATGCTGTAATACCAATATCTAACCCCTTAGGTTGCCAAATGATAAAAATTAACGTTAATAGAAAAATAGTGATTGCTAATATCGTCATTGTTAACACTCACCTTTCTCTACAGTTTCACATATACATGGGACAGTATTGGAACTCAATAGAGTGAGTCGTGATGTAATGTCATCTAATACATCATGATTCAATTTATATAAATTTTTATTACCATCCTTTCTAGATGTAATTAAATTATTGTCTTTTAATACTTTCATATGATGACTTAATGTGGGTTGAGAAAAAGAAAAATGCTCTAATAAATCACAAGCGCATAATTCACCACAAGATAACAAATCTAATATTTCAAGACGACTACTATCAGCAATCACTTTTAAGTATTGTGAAATTTCTTTATAATTCAATTTTTCTTCTTCCTTTCTACTTGGAACCTTTTATAACGTTGATAATTTTTATTGTCACTTGATAAATTATATACTTGCTTAACTCCTAAATTATTAACTGGTTTAAAGTAGACGCTAGGTCTCATTATAATCAATAATATTAATATTCTGATATTCGATAAGGTATGACAAAGTAATTATTAAGACTTTCATTTTTAATCTTGTTTATCCAAAATGATTCATCTTCTTTTTTGTTACTAAAAAGGTCATCACGTTGATTTAGCGTAACTAACGATTGATTAACAACCCACCAATTATGGCCTATATTAGCTCTATTTAAATCTTCTACTAAACGTTTAGATTCTAAATAAGGTGTTTTTTCTGCTAGTGTTACGATTATCATCTGTGTTAAATTTTTATTTTGAATTTTAGGTAATAATGTTTCAACATTACTGGTAGTTTGAGTTGATTTTTTCTTTAATTCTCTATGATGATTTTCACTAGAATCAAGTAACAGCAAGGTATGGCCTGTAGGAGCTGTATCTACAATGACGTAATCCATGTCGTCTTGATTCTCCATAATGTCACTAAAGGCTTTGAAAAATGCTATTTCTTCTGTACAAGGTGATTTTAAATCTTCCATAATATAATCGATATCGTCTTGTGGTGTATCATCATTCACTGTGGCTAGTACTTCTTTTTTATACTTTTCTAATGCTTGTTCTTCATCAATATAAGCAGTATTTAAATTACTTGTAGTTTCAACATTAATTTCTTTAGTAGGGTCAGTAGTTGCTAAAAGAACACGATATCCTTTATTAGATAACGTTGTAGCTAATTGCGTTGCTACTGTCGTTTTACCAACGCCACCTTTTCCCATTGTAAATAAATATTGAACTTTACTATTTTCAATTTCATCGATTAATTTATTGAATTGCGGATGATCTTCAACAATAAAGTCATCATTTTCAATTAAGTTATCATCATTTAATAGATTAGTTAAACTTTCTATACCTTCTTCTTTCTGCTTTTTATATGGAACGTAATAAGCATGATTGTTATTTAACCATTCAGTAAAATAATTAATGTTTTTATCTTGTTCTGATTTCATCTGACTCGAAATTAAACCGTGACTTTCTTCTATATAGTTGTTAATGATTACTTTGAATTTAGAAATTGACAGTTGTTGTAATTCTTGTTGCGCTCTTTGAATTTCATATATAGAAGAGTGAGTAGGTCTCGCAACTAACATCATGGTCGTATCATCTTGGTTACGTAGTTTTTCAAGTGCTGAATTATATTTAACTCTATTTTCATTTAAACCTGATAATTGACCTAAGCAAGAAGCGTCATTACTCGTTGTATTTAAATAATCTGTCCATGCAGAAGGTAATTCAAGCATTCTCAAGGTGTGACCTGTTGGAGCTGTATCAAATATAATGAAATCAAATTCTTGTTCTAAAGTTTTATCGGATAAAAAATTTGTAAATTCATTAAATGCTGCTACTTCAACTGTACATGAACCACTTAACTGTTCTTTCATTTCAGAAAGCATATCTTCTGGTAGAATACCCTCATAAGGTTCTATAGATTGTGCTTTATAATCGTCTGCAGCAGCAATCGGGTCAAAATTGGCTATAGAGAGATTAGGTATAGGTTGATATTTAGTTAATTTATTAGATAATTCCATTTGAAATACATCTTGTAAATTACTAGCTGGATCAGTACTTACTAAAGCTACTTTCTTTCCATTCTCTGCTAAGTTTAAAGCAATAAAACTTGATATCGTCGTTTTGCCAACGCCACCTTTACCAGTAAAAAACAAATATTTTGTTAACTCAATGTTATCTAAATTCAATTTATTTAAGTATTTAACAGCATCCATCTCCACCACAGCATCCTCCATTTCTCATTTGATTAACTGTAATGATTTCATCGGCTTCTTCTTGGGTAATATAAGCGCCCGTTTTAGCTATACCGCCTTCTATAAAAGTGATTGGTAAAACTTCATCACCTTTTTCTTGAATTAAACGAATAACTTCTTGATTTTTAATGAATTCATTCGGATTATTATTCATATTATAACGTTGAACTTCTATTTGATTTTGCTTTAAATATTCATTGATTTGGTTCGCTTTTATTAGTGTTTCATCCGGTTCTGGACCACATACTCCAGTAGAACAGCACATAGCTTCTTCGTATATTTCAATATTTAACATTATACTCACCTCATTAATTAATTTTCGATTATAGATTAACATCTATATAGATTGGTGTCTATGTTATTGTTTGAGTTTTAAAAATTTTACTAAATTTAATTCTTAATAATACAATTTATAAAAAAATTATTTTAATATTTCTGTGAGCAATACCTAAGTTTATGTAAAATCATAGTTTTTTTTCTTGCGATAATATAGATATTGATTTATATTTAATATATCAAAAAAAGTTGATGTATTAAATGATATAAAACTACGTTGACAATAAGGAGGCGTGCTTGATTGCGAGTAAACCATTCAAGTACTTTAACTGTTGGTTACTTTGTAAGTTATTTAAATCTTGTTATGCTATCAAGAGAAATCAATTTAAAAGAAGCTACAATATATATGGAAAAGGAGTTCTTTAAAGGGAACATTAATCAGTATGGAGAATCAACAAAAAATAACTATAAACAAGCAATTCAAGAATTGAAATAAAGATAATATAAACTCAATGAAATATTATAAAAAGGATGGTCTTTTATGGAAGTTATTAAAGCAAAGACTGATATGAGTGAAGATCAACAATTTGACTTTTATGAAAATATGTTTAATGCACTTGCCGATAAAATCAGATTAAAAATACTAAATCAAATTAGCCAAAGCTTCAATAAATCATTATGTGTATGTGATTTAGAAGAGTTATTAGATATAAAACAATCTAAACTTTCTTATCATTTAAAAAAATTAGTAGATGCAAATGTTCTTATTGCTGAAAAGCATGGCACATGGAATTATTATAAAATTAATGAGCAGCAAATACAGGTTGTTTTAAATGAAGATACTTGTTGTAAGATACTTTAAGTATCTTTTTTAATGTAGTATTAATCAATTTTTTTTGATTAATACATCAAGAAATATTGATTAATTAAATTTGGAGGCATTATACTCATGTTAGATTCAATTATGGAATTTATAAAAACATTTGTGATGTTGTTTTTTGAATTATTCATACTATTTATCATCGTGAGCTTTATTGTAAGTATCATCCAGCAGATAGTTTCAGAAGAAAAAATAAAACAATTTTTAAGTAAACCTAATCAAGCTATTAATTATATTTTGGGAATGGCTTTTGGTGCGATGACACCATTTTGTTCTTGTTCTACAGTTCCTATACTTGTAGGTTTATTAAATTCTAAAGTTCCATTTGGTCCTGCAATGAGTTTTTTAATTGCGTCACCTTTAATGAATCCATTAATGATATTTATTTTATGGGCCTTATTAGGTTGGAAAGTTGCTGTTGTTTATTTTATTTTACTAGCAATCTTTAGTGTCTTAACTGGTCTAGTATTTTCAAAAATGAATTTAGCTGAAACTTATAAAGGTGTAAATGTTAAAGGCGATGGGTTTTTCGCTAATAAAAATGAATCTCGTTTTAAACAAGCATTAAATGATGCTTGGGCATTCTTATATCCAATGATTCCTTACTTATTTATCGGTGTATTTATTGGTGCTTTTATATATGGCTTTGTACCCGAAACATTTATTACTAAATATGCGAGTGGAGGTGGCATTATATCCGTATTTATTGCTTCTATTATAGGTATTCCTATGTATATTAGACCTGAAACAATGTTACCTATAGCTGAAGCATTAGCTTCAAAAGGAATGTCGCTTGGGACAGTTGTTGCTTTGATCATTGGTGGTGCTGGTGCAAGTATTCCAGAAGTTGTATTATTATCGAAACTATTCAAGAAAAAATTTGTAATCTCATTCGTTATCGCCATTTTAGTTGTAGCTATTTCTACAGGTTTGATGGTGAACATCGTTATTTAAAGGAGGTGAGATAATGGGAGTCAAAGACGTATTAAAAAAATTAAAACCTCAGAATCAATCATGTTGTTCTGTAGAAATTGAAGAAAAAACAGAGAAGAATGAAAAAGAACAGCAGGATAATAATAATTGTTGTAACAATTAATTTAGAAGTCTGTAAAATATATGCTTCTAATAAATGAACGACAAATTCCAATGTAATAGTATGGAATTTGTCGTTCTTTCGTTTCAGTTAAGGAAAATGTTGTTGTTTATTTAATATTCTTTAAGACTTATAACAAAAAGACGTTAATTAAAAACCGCATCATTAACCGATACGCAGAATCATATTATAAATAAAACTAAAAATGAGGTTGTATATAACTCACTCTGAAATTGTTTGAATATATAGTATCTTTAGTAAAATGCAGCTATTGTGGCGTAAAATTTGAGAATCAAAAAATGATTAATATAG
>NZ_KV796498.1:0-207 GCF_001809205.1 Staphylococcus sp. HMSC069E10
AGACAGTAGCTGATTGAATTGAAAGTGCGCTGATTAGCTTCTTTCAACTCTAATGCTGGGGCCCCGACAAAGAGACTTTCAAAAAGAAAGTCAACGATGAACGCGAGTTGGGGCGTCGGGGAAGGACAATGAAATCTAATTAAGGGTTACAAAAGACTAGTGTCTTTTGCATAAGAAGTACTAGCATTTTTTTCAAAAATGCAGTAC
>NZ_KV796499.1:0-10380 GCF_001809205.1 Staphylococcus sp. HMSC069E10
TTATTTATGATTGTTGAAATTTTAGGAGGATTTATCGCTAATAGTCTTGCGCTATTATCAGATGGACTTCATATGTTTAGCGATACTGTTTCACTAGGAGTTGCTTTAATCGCATTTATTTATGCAGAGAAAAATGCTACTTCAACTAAAACATTCGGTTACAAGCGTTTTGAAGTCTTAGCTGCCTTATTTAATGGTATAACTTTATTAATTATTAGTGGCGTCATTATCATCGAAGCGATTAGAAGATTTTTCAATCCTATTAAAGTGCAATCCACTGAAATGTTTATTATTAGTGTGATTGGACTTATAGTGAATATTATCGTTGCAATAATCATGTTTAAAAGCGGTGATACGTCACATAACTTAAATATGCGCGGTGCTTTTATTCACGTTTTAGGAGACTTACTTGGTTCATTAGGTGCCATTATAGCATCTATTCTTATATACGTATTTAACTTTACAATTGCTGATCCTATCGCAAGCATTCTAGTTTCCATTATTATATTGAAAAGTGCAATCGGTATTTCACGTTCGTCACTTAATATTTTAATGGAAGGTACACCAAGTGACGTCAATTTAGATAAAATCATTAGTACAATTATAAATCATAATGAAATTTATAATGTCCATGATTATCACGTTTGGACTATTTCAAATGATATGAATGCGTTAAGTTGTCATGCAGTCGTCTCTGAAACTATGTCTGTTCAGGACTGTGAAGGACTTCTTAAAAAAATAGAACATGAATTACTTCACTTAAATATACAACATATGACAATTCAATTAGAAACAGCCCAACATGATCACGATACTTCAGTACTATGCTCTGGATTACATAAAGAGCACGCTCATCATTAAGACTACACAAACAATGTCCGCAGTTTACAATATAAGTAAAAAGTCGAACAGAATTCATATTAGTTTCTGCTCGACTTTTTTTACTTATATAAAATAATCGAAAATAAATTGTTTGCCTGGTACATGTTTTTCATCAAATCCTTGAAGAAATTCTTCATTATCATACGGTAATTTTACTCTTTCAACACTAAACTCATTTTCGTTAATTGTGACGATTCCATATACGGCATATTTACCATTATTAAGTCCTACTGAACCAGGATTGAAATAGGTTTTGTTATTATCATCATACAAGTGTAATTGATGATTATGTCCAAAAGCTATAAAATCCGCATCCTTATCTTCAAATAATTTAACTATCTCTTCTTTTTGATTATCTACAATAGGTTCAAATGGTTGTTTATCAATCCCCTCTTCTAATCTTTGATTTTCAATTTCATAATGTATAAATAAACATTTTTTCCCACAAATTGTTTTTTCTAAATATCTTGGTAGTGTATTTAATACATCATAGTAATCTTCATCCATTCGACTTTCAATCCATTGATGGTGTTCATAAAATTTATTTTTTAAATCTTCTGGATACGGTGTACCATTAACAATTGACATAATTGCTTCATCGTGATTACCAGCAATAATTTCCATATCATCTCGATCGAAAATCATATCTAATACTTTATTGGTTTCATGGCCAATTCCAATATTATCACCTAAGTTAAAGATTTGATCGATATCTTCTCTATTATCAATATCATCTAAAACAGTTTGTAAGGCATCAAAATTACCATGAACGTCGGTTAAAATTGCAAATTTCACCATAAAGTCTCCTTTCATTATTAAATCATTAGCATATTTTAACACTTAAAACATAATATTGTTAGATATTAATTTAAAAAAAGCACAAATTCTGATATTGTGTATTATATTAACGTAAAGGAGTGCTTATTTTGTTTAAATTTCATAGTTTAGCATTTAAAAATGCTAAGTCACAACTCATAAAAACAATACTATTTAGTTTAGTAAGTTTTATTATTGTATTTGTGGCATTTGTGATTGCTAGAACTTTCTTCGTTCAAAACTTTATGCAGATGCAACTAGCAGCACAATTTCAACAGTCATCAGGCGCGTCATTAGTTATGATAATACTCGTCTTGGTCTTAGGATTATTATTTTTTATACTTGCAGGTTATCAATTACTTGCAGGGGCTTTTAATATTATGGCTAAAGCTATTGAAAAAGAAGCTGTTCAATTTTTTGATTTGTTTTTTGCTTTTAAAAAAGGAAAATATGTTAAAAGTCTTCTTTTAGCTTTAATTACTATTATTCTTTATGCTGTATTATATTTAATCACATTAGGATTAAACTTTTTATTTAATAAAGCTTTAACACCATTATTCACATCTATTCAACAGTCAGTAAGTACATCCGATCATGCTATTGGTATTTTACTTACTGTACAAATTATCTTAATTATCATTATGGGATTCATTCTTTCAATCGTATATTGGTTCTTCTTTATATTAATGATTAATTATACTGTGTCATTTGCACGTAAAAATGACTTAAGTGCTATAGGTCATTTTAAAGATGGCTTTAAAGGAATTAAAAATGGACGTAAAACTTGGTTCAAGTTCTTTTTAGCTATCTTATTAATTAACCTACTCATTATTATCATTACACAACCACTTGGTACAGTATTAACTGTATTAACCGGAAATATGTCCCAAAATGTAGCACAAGTGATTTTAATTATTGCTCAAACGCTTATTATTATTGTACGTTTAATTCTATATTTTGTAATTATAATGGGTATTGTTCAATATTTCTTACGTCGCGGTGAGAATGTGAAAAGACCTGTAAAAGAAAAGAAAAAAAGTAAACGAAAAGAAAAAAAAGAAATAAATCATGAAAAAGAAGCGTTAAAAAACGATCCTTCATCTTTTAATGATACAAAAAATCATGTTAAAGAAGACTTAAATCATCAAAAAAATTTAAATAACGATAAATAAATCACTATTCAACACAAAAGGTAAGAAAGCAGGTTTCTCCTACTTTCTTACCTTATTTTAATTTAAAAGATGGTGTTCTAAATATAAAGCCGCGCCATCTTCTTCATTTGTATATTGTGTAGTATCATCAGTAATAGACTGAATTTCTGGACGTGCATTTTTCATTGAAACAGTGTATCCTCCAAATTCAAACATTGCTCTGTCATTATCGCTATCACCAATAACAAGTGTTTCTTCTTGTTTAATATCGAAATGATCTATCATTTCTTTAATTCCAGTACCTTTATCCACTTGATAAGCCATCGTCTCAGCATTAAATCTTGAAGAATTAGATACGCTAATATTTAATAACACTTTATTTTGTATTAACTCATCTCTAAACGTTTTAATTTTATTTAACTTTTTGTTGAATAGATAAATTTTAGAATAGTCGTCATTTGGAATATCTTTTCTCCAATTAATTTTACCATTCATGGCATCTCGACGTGATTTCCATTCACTTTCACTCACTTCATTTTGTGGACGTTCACTATCAATCATATCTTCCATCCATGATTGATCTTCAATTAATGAAATTCTATCTCCTTCAAAAGGAAAAACTTCATAATAAATGTGTTGTTGTTGAGCTAGTTGCACGATTTTTTTTACACTATCTATTGTCAAACTATGTTTAAATAAAATTGTATCTTCAATATCGCCTCTTGTTCCATTAGAACTAATCATACCATCTACTTTAAAACCTTTTGGTACTAGACTATGAATTTCAGAATAAGAACGTCCTGTTGCTAGAAATACCTTATAATTTTTTTCTCTTAACTGATCAATTACTTCTTTTGTTTTTACAGTCGCTTTATTATCTTCATGCAATAGTGTTCCATCCATATCTAAGAATATTGCTTTAATATTTTCTAATGCCATCGTGATACCCTCCATCTAACTCTTTCTTAAAATTGTGACATTTATTTAACCAAAGTGCAAACTCAATTATGTTTTATATAAAGATGATATCGATTTCTATATTGAATAACTTCAATTTGGTTATTAAAAAATTTAGACATCATCGAATCAGTTAAAATATCTTTTGTTATTCCTTTACCAAAACAACTACCCTCTTTTAATAAAAATATCTTACTAAATAATGGAATAATTTCCTCTATGACATGAGTCACGTAAATCATCGTCAAATGAGCGTATGTCTTATTTAAATTTTCTAATAAATATAATAACTGTTCTCTAGCCAAAAAGTCTAATCCTGATGCTGGTTCATCAAGAATAAGTACATCAGGTTGATGTATAAGCGCGCGAGCAATCATTACTTTTTGTTTTTGTCCTGTTGAGAGATATCCTAAATATTGATCTTTATATGATAACATTCCTACTAAATTTAATAATTTTTCTGCTTCTTTAGTATGTTCATCAGAATATTCTTTATATAGACCGATAGATTTAAATATGCCACTTAATACGACATCAATCACTTTCTCACCGTCTTGAAATTTTTCTAATAAACTATGCGAAACAAATCCAATATGTTGACGAACGTTTTCTGCAGAATATCCTTTTTTACCTGGTATCATTTCAAACAATTCTATTTCACCCTGAGATACACTTTCATAAGAATTCATGATATTTAATAGTGTTGTTTTTCCTGCACCATTCAACCCATAAAGAATCCAATTATCTCCCGCTTCAATATGCCAATTTAAATCATTAATGATTGTTTTTCCGTGTTTCTTTTTATAGATATGTTTTAAATTTATCAAATGATCACCTCTACTTAAAATAATTGTATGATGATTCTGATTATTTAACAAATCAAATAAAAAACTGAGACATGTCATCCATGTCCCAGCTTTTTGAATTATTCAACTGTAACTGATTTAGCTAAGTTACGAGGTTTGTCAACATCTAATCCTCTGTGTAAAGCTGCATAATATGCGATTAATTGTAGCGCTACTACTGATACTAAAGGCGTTAATAATTCGTGTACGTGAGGAATCACATATGTGTCTCCATCTTTTTCTAAACCTTCCATTGAAATAATACAAGGTTTAGCGCCACGTGCTACTACTTCTTTAACATTACCACGAATTGATAAATTCACATTTTCTTGCGTAGCTAACGCAATGACTGGCGTATCATCTTCAATTAAAGCAATAGTACCGTGTTTTAACTCTCCACCAGCAAATCCTTCAGCTTGAATATATGAAATTTCTTTAAGTTTTAATGCTCCTTCTAAACTTACATTGTAATCCATCGCACGACCAATAAAGAAAGCATTTCTAGTCGTTTCTAAGAATTCTTTAGTAATTTTTTCCATTACTGGTGCATCATCTACAATCGTTTCAATTGCAGTTGTTACTTTTGCTAATTCTCTTAATAAGTCAATACCGTTATTGCGTCCATGTGCTTTAGCTACAACTTGAGAAAGAATTGATAATACAGCAATTTGAGCTGTATAAGCTTTAGTTGATGCAACAGCAATTTCAGGTCCTGCGTGTAATAATAACGTATGATCAGCTTCACGAGATAACGTTGAACCTGCTACATTTGTAATTGTTAAAGACTTATGGCCTAATTTATTTGTTTCAACCAATACTGCACGGCTATCAGCTGTTTCTCCTGATTGAGAGATATAAATAAATAAAGGTTTTTCAGATAATAATGGCATGTTATAAACAAATTCTGATGCCACATGAACTTCAGTTGGCACTCCAGATAGTTTTTCAAGGTATTCTTTACCAACTAAACCAGCATGATAACTTGTTCCTGCAGCAATAATATAAATGCGATCTGCATTCGATACATCTTTAATAATTTCAGAATCAATATTTAAATCTCCATTTTCATCTTCGTATTCTTGAATAATACGACGCATTACTGCTGGCTGTTCATTAATTTCTTTTAACATATAGTGATCATAAATACCTTTTTCAGCATCTGATGCATCTATTTGAGCAGTATACGTTGGGCGATCTTGAATATTTCCATCTTTATCTTTAATTGTTACACTTTCTTTTTTAACAATAACAATTTCATGATCGTGAATTTCTTTATATTGATTTGTAACTTTAATCATTGCTAATGCATCTGAAGCAATAACATTAAAGTCGTCACCAATACCAACAAGTAAAGGTGATTTATTTTTAGCTACATAAATAGTGTCTTCATCCTCAGAATCTAACATACCTAAAGCATACGATCCATCTAATAAAGATACTGCTTTAGTGAATGCTTCTTCAGTTTCTAAACCTTTATTTGAAAAATATTCTACTAATTGAACGATAACTTCTGTATCAGTTTCTGATTTAAACGTTACATCTGATAAGTATTCGCTTTTTAGTTCTTCATAATTTTCAATTACACCATTATGCACTAAAGTGAAACGTCCATTATTTGATTGATGAGGATGTGAATTAATATGACTAGGTACCCCATGAGTAGCCCATCGAGTATGACCAATACCAATGTGACCATCAATGTCATTGCTATCTGCTACTTTTCTTAATTCTGCAATACGACCTTTTTCCTTAAATACAGTAGTCCCTTCATCATTGACAACAGCAATTCCTGCTGAATCATATCCTCTATACTCTAATTTTTCTAAACCAGATAGTAATAATTCTTTGGCATTATCAAAGCCAATATATCCAACAATTCCGCACATATTTCTTTTTCCTCCATTACATAGTCATATGATAATTTTATCTGTTATATAAAATTTTTTAATTAGACATTGCTCGTTTTATTGTATTGGATTCTAAACATCATATTTCTATGTTTTCTATTTGGCGTTCTTATTATATTTGTACATCTAGTTACCTATATGTTTTAAATAATAAGCTAACGAATGTGCCACATCCGGAATAGCATCCGCCGATTATATCGATAACTATTCTCCTCGTCTACAATATAATTAATATGTCTATTAGCATTCTCTTAATTAATACTAAATGGTTAACATTTTAATTATTTGTCCAGGCGCTTTATTTTATTTTTATTACATCTATCCTCCTTTCTTCCAATACTCTCTATTTTACCCTTTTCTAATAATTATTTGCAAATATTATTATATTTAATTCATAAACTTATAGTTATAATTTGATATTTAATTTATATTTTTTGCTAAAAAAATACTCTCTTTAAAGTTTTCAGTTCTACGGCTTTAACTTTAAAGAGAGTGTATTCTTGTTTTTAAATGGTACTATTAATTTAATCCCATTTTTTCTTTTACTTTATCAACAATTGTTTGAGCATAACGTTCAGCATCTTCATTTGTTGCTGCCTCAACCATTACTCTTACTAATGGTTCAGTTCCTGAAGGTCTAACTAATATTCTTCCTTCACCATTCATTTCATTCTCAACTTCATTCATAACAGCTTTAACGTCTTCATTTTCAGATACATGATGTTTATCTGTTACTTTTACATTAATTAATGATTGTGGATACTTTTTCATTTGTGCTGCTAACTCACTTAAAGTTTTACCACTTGATTTAATAATAGCAGCAAGTTGTACTCCAGTTAGTAGTCCATCACCAGTCGTGTTATAGTCCATCATTACTATATGTCCAGATTGTTCTCCGCCTAAATTATAATGGCCTCGTCTCATTTCTTCAACGACATATCTATCTCCAACTTTTGTTTTATTTGATTGAATGCCTTCTGTTTCAAGAGCTTTATAAAATCCTAAGTTACTCATTACAGTAGATACAATCATATTATTATTTAATTCATGATTTTTGTGCATTTCTTGACCAATAATAAACATAATTTGGTCACCATCAATGATGTTACCCTTTTCATCAACAGCAATTAAACGATCTCCATCTCCATCAAAAGCTAAACCAAAATCACTTTCAGTTTCTACAACTTTTTCAGCTAAATGTTCAGGATGAGTAGACCCACATTCATCATTAATATTGTATCCATCTGGATTACAACCAATTGTAACTGTCGTTGCCTCTAAATCACCAAATAAGAAAGGCGCAAGTGAAGAAGTTGATCCATTCGCCCCATCTAAAGTAATTTTAAGTCCATCTAAATTTATATCAATTGTAGATTTAAGATAACTTAAGTATTTTTGTGCACCTTCATAATAATCTGAAAAATGCATAATGTCTTTGCCTGCTGGACGTGGTAAGTCAGGTTGTTCTTGATCTAATAATTGTTCAATTTCTTCTTCCTGCTTATCTGAAAGTTTAAAACCATCAGCACCAAAGAACTTAATACCATTATCAGCTACAGGATTATGAGATGCAGAAATCATTACTCCTAATTGTGCTCCCATTTCACGTGTTAAATATGCAACACCTGGAGTAGAAATAACTCCTAATCTCATTACTTCTGCACCTATTGATGCTAATCCAGCGATTAAAGCTGATTCTAACATTTCACCAGACACACGAGTATCTCTACCAACTAAAACTCTAGGATGTTTCTCTCCTTCATTATGTGCTAATACATAACCACCATAGCGACCTAGTTTAAACGCTAATTCAGGTGTTAATTCTTTATTAGCTACTCCCCTTACACCATCTGTTCCAAAATATTTTCCCATTTTCATTACTCCTTTATTATCTAGTTTACTATTTTAAATTGACATGTGCTGTGACTTCATTAAATTCAGATTTCTTAACCTGTTTAGGTATCTTGAGTTGAAGTGTTTTATCAGTCGATTCAGTGATATCATCTAAATTGACATCGGCTTCTATGTCATTAATATCCTTCAAATCATCTTTATTACCATAAATTTCTACTTCATTCTCATTTAGTTTAATGCTATCTAAACTTTCATCATCAGGTAATGAACCCTTTTTAACGGTTTTAATTTTTACTTTTTTACTGTAAGGTTCAAGTTTCACTGACATTTTAATATTATTAGGCTTGATTTGAACGTTTAATTTATTCAATTGCTTGTCAAATGCAGTAATTTCAGCTACATCAGTAGTATTCTCACTGATATTAGTCGCATTTTTAAATGTCGCTTTTAAATATGCAATTTTGTCTAATTGCTTTTTACCACCAGTAACTTGAACAGTGTCTTTATTCAAAGAAGTTTCACTTACTTTATAATTTGAATCTACATTGTTTTGTGAAATATCAGGCTGAACATGCATTGTTTTAGTATCTTTATCCTCCAAGGTGATATAAGCGTGTTTAGGTTTAACATTATAACTAATATCGTTACTTAATCCTTTAACAATATAATCTTCTTTATAATTTCCAGATTTAGCATTAGATAAATTAACTGTGACCTTGATATCGTCTGAACTTTCTATTTTCAATAACTTTGATTGTGGTCCTGAAATAGTAACATCAACAGTATCTGGTGATTTAGTAACATGTAAATTTTTGGTATTATAAAGAATTTCTACAGGTACATCTTCAATTGTTTTAGAAGAATTCTGAGCTAGATTATCATTGTTAAAAATATTGCCAAACACATTATTAACAGAAAGATAAAAAAAGATCGCTAATATTAAGGCAAAAAATCTTAATCCCCACTTACTTTCTAACATGCTATTTCACACCCTTCTTTTGAGCGCGAGTTCCAAACCAATGTTCAGCTAATAACTCTTCGAATACTTCATCAGAAACATCACGTCTTAATTTACCATCGAAAGTAACTGATATTGAACCGGTTTCTTCAGATACTACCACAGTAAATGAGTCCGAAACTTCAGAAATTCCTACGGCTGCCCTATGTCTTGTACCTAAACTTTTAGAAATTTTATTACTATCTGAAAGTGGTAAATAACATGCAGCACTAGCAATTTTAGTGTTTTGAATAATCATAGCCCCATCATGTAATGGTGTATTAGGTATAAAAACATTTATCAATAATTCTTGAGATATTGCAGAATTCATTGATATACCAGTTTCAATATAGTCTTGCAATCCAGTTTCCTTTTCAAAAACAATTAATGCTCCAATTCGTCTTTTAGCCATATACTGAACAGCCTTTGATACAGATTGGATTAATTTTTCTTCATCATGACTGTAAGTATTAGTATAGCGTTTAAATAGGCTCCCTCGCCCTAATTGCTCAAGTGCTCGTCTAATTTCTGGTTGGAATATCACAATTAAAGCTAAAACGCCCCATTGAATCACAATATCAAATAACTTTGAGGTAGCAGTTAAATTGAGAAGTTTACTTACTTGTTGTCCAATAACTATAAATAATATACCTTTAAGCAATTGAATTGCTTTAGTTCCTTTAAATACAGTAATGAGAAGATAAAGGACATACCAGACAATAAGTATATCTAATATACTTGTAATAATCTTCAAAGTACTAAGATTATTAAAAAAGTTGGAAAAATCCATAATCTCTCCTCCGTCTATAACTTTCATACTCATAATTATACCAATGAAAGGTGTAACTGTCATACTATGAAAGTCATACTTATAAATTTTTCATGAAAATCACTACTAAAAATGGATAATAAAAAAGCACCCCATTAAGGAGTGCTTAAAGTGAGCCATAGAGGATTCGAACCTCTGACCC
>NZ_KV796500.1:0-2301 GCF_001809205.1 Staphylococcus sp. HMSC069E10
TTTCAGAATGATATAAATAAATCCATAAATGGAGATAAATCGAAACTATTTATACCCTATGGGGGTATATGTTATAGTATAAGTAGCTTTACTATAACATTTTCATTGGGAGGGGTTAATTTGAAGAATAATGGTGAAGAGCATAATCATCAAAATCACATGAATCATTCCAATCAAATGCATCATGATAACCATGCCTCACATCATCATCATAGTGGCCATGCACATCATCATGGAAATTTTAAAGTTAAGTTTTTTGTTTCATTAATTTTTGCAATACCTATCATTCTTTTATCGCCAATGATGGGCGTTAACTTACCTTTTCAATTCACATTTCCAGGTTCTGAATGGGTAGTGTTAATATTAAGTACAATTTTATTCTTTTATGGTGGTAAACCGTTCTTGTCTGGTGGTAAAGATGAAATTGCTACAAAAAAACCAGGCATGATGACCTTAGTTGCTCTAGGTATTTCAGTAGCTTATATTTATAGCTTGTATGCTTTTTATATGAATAACTTTAGTAGTGCAACTGGTCATACAATGGACTTTTTTTGGGAATTAGCAACCTTAATTTTAATTATGCTATTAGGACATTGGATAGAAATGAATGCTGTCGGAAATGCTGGAGATGCTTTAAAGAAAATGGCAGAACTGTTACCTAATAGTGCTATTAAAGTTATGGATAATGGCCAACGCGAAGAAGTTAAAATATCAGACATCATGACTGATGATATCGTCGAAGTAAAAGCCGGAGAAAGCATTCCAACAGATGGTATTATCGTTCAAGGACAAACATCTATAGATGAATCCCTAGTCACTGGAGAATCTAAAAAAGTACAAAAAAATCAAAATGACAACGTCATCGGGGGTTCTATTAATGGGTCTGGAACAATACAAGTCAAGGTTACAGCTGTGGGAGAAGATGGATATCTTTCTCAAGTTATGGGACTTGTTAATCAAGCACAAAATGATAAATCTAGTGCTGAATTGTTATCTGATAAAGTAGCGGGTTATTTATTCTACTTTGCTGTAAGTGTTGGCGTGATTTCTTTTATTGTCTGGATGCTCATTCAAAATGATGTTGATTTTGCATTAGAACGTCTTGTAACTGTGTTAGTCATTGCTTGTCCACATGCTTTAGGCTTGGCAATACCTTTAGTCACTGCACGTTCTACTTCAATTGGTGCACATAATGGTTTAATTATTAAAAATAGAGAATCTGTAGAAATAGCTCAACATATCGATTATGTAATGATGGATAAAACTGGTACTTTAACTGAGGGTAACTTTTCTGTGAATCATTATGAGAGCTTTAAAAATGATTTGAGTAATGATACAATATTAAGCCTTTTCGCCTCATTAGAAAGTCAATCTAATCACCCATTAGCTATAAGTATTGTTGATTTTGCGAAAAGTAAAAATGTTTCATTTACTAATCCACAAGACGTTAATAATATTCCAGGTGTCGGATTAGAAGGTCTAATTGATAATAAAACATATAAAATAACAAATGTCTCTTATCTTGATAAACATAAACTTAATTATGACGATGACTTGTTTACTAAATTAGCTCAACAAGGTAATTCAATCAGCTATTTAATTGAGGATCAACAAGTCATTGGCATGATTGCTCAAGGAGATCAAATTAAAGAAAGTTCAAAACAAATGGTAGCTGATTTACTATCAAGACATATTACACCAGTCATGCTTACAGGTGACAATAATGAAGTGGCACACGCTGTCGCAAAAGAATTAGGTATTAGTGATGTCCACGCACAACTCATGCCAGAAGATAAGGAAAGCATTATAAAAGATTATCAAAGTGACGGTAATAAAGTCATGATGGTCGGAGACGGTATCAACGATGCGCCGAGTCTTATAAGAGCCGATATTGGTATAGCAATTGGTGCAGGCACAGATGTTGCAGTGGATTCAGGTGATATCATACTTGTTAAAAGTAATCCATCAGATATTATTCATTTCTTGACCCTTTCAAATAATACTATGAGAAAAATGGTGCAAAACTTATGGTGGGGTGCAGGTTATAATATTGTTGCTGTACCTTTAGCAGCTGGCGCATTAGCTTTTATCGGGTTAATATTATCACCAGCTGTAGGAGCAATATTAATGTCTTTAAGTACAGTTATAGTAGCGATTAATGCCTTTACATTAAAATTAAAATAAAAGATAGGAGTTTTATTATGATTAAAAAATTATTTTTTATGATATTAGGATCATTACTAATATTATCAGCTTGCTCCAATAATGATGAAAAAGATAAAGACACTAATGACCAAAAAA
>NZ_KV796501.1:0-271 GCF_001809205.1 Staphylococcus sp. HMSC069E10
ATCTCTTCGTTTACGACCCATTTATGATTGTTTACTTTTTCATTTCCATTTGTGGGTTTATAACTTACAACATAAGCATATGTTTTATACGCACCTTTTACAGTAGCTTCTGCACCTTTCATACCTGGCATATGCCCTGCTGTAATCGTTACTTTATCTCCTACTTTAAATTCACCCTCATTAGTCGATGTCATATCTTCAGGAACTTTACTTTCATCATTATGCTTCATATGGCTCTCACTTTTTTGGTCATTAGTGTCTTTATCTTTTT
>NZ_KV796502.1:0-216 GCF_001809205.1 Staphylococcus sp. HMSC069E10
CCCGTCCGCCGCTAACGTCAAAGGAGCAAGCTCCTCGTCTGTTCGCTCGACTTGCATGTATTAGGCACGCCGCCAGCGTTCATCCTGAGCCAGGATCAAACTCTCCATAAAAATTTATGATGTTTGATTAGCTCATAATACTAAATAGTGTTTGTAACATTTAAGTTACTTTATTGGAATTAACGTTGACATATTGTCATTCAGTTTTCAATGTTC
>NZ_KV796503.1:0-2036 GCF_001809205.1 Staphylococcus sp. HMSC069E10
TTTCAGAATGATATAAATAAATCCATAAATTGAGATAAATCGAAACTATTTATACCCTGTGGGGGTATATGTTATAGTATAAGTAATTTTACTATAACATTTTTATTAGGAAGGGTTAATTTGAAGAATAATGGTGAAGCGCATAATCATCAAAATCACATGAATCATTCTAATCAAATGCATCATGATAACCATGCCTTACATCATCATAGTGGCCATGCACATCATCATGGAAATTTTAAAGTTAAGTTTTTTGTTTCATTAATTTTTGCAATACCTATCATTCTTTTATCGCCACTGATGGGTGTTAACTTACCTTTTTAATTCACATTTTCAGGTTCTGAATGGGTAGTGTTAATATATGGTGCAAAACTTATGGTAGGGTGCAGGTTATAATATTGTTGCTGTACCTTTAGCAGCTGGCGCATTAGCTTTTATCGGGTTAATATTATCACCAGCTGTAGGAGCAATATTAATGTCTTTAAGTACAGTTATAGTAGCGATTAATGCTTTTACATTAAAATTAAAAGAAAAGAGGTAAACCTTATGTATAATAAAGTTTTTGCAATTTTAATTATAATTTTTTCCATAATAATTATTGCCTCTAATGATACTTTCGCAGAAAGTAAGAATGATATGATGAATATGAAAGAAGATAAGAAAAATACAATGGATATGACAAATATGAAACATCATGACGAAAGAAAGAAATTAAATTCTTCACAAGGAAAAAATGAAATAATATTTCCTAAAGTTGCAGAGTCAAAAAAAGATAACAATGGTTATAAAAATTATACATTAAAAGCTCAGGAAGGAAAGACAGAGTTTTACAAAAATAATTTTTCTAATACTCTAGGCTACAATGGAAATTTACTTGGACCAACTTTAAAATTAAAAAAAGGAGATAAAGTTAAAATTAAGTTAATAAATAACTTAGATGAAAATACAACATTTCATTGGCATGGATTAGAAGTAAATGGAAAAGTGGATGGAGGGCCTTCTCAGGTTATAAAACCAGGAAAAGAAAAAACTATAAAATTTGAGGTTAATCAAGATTCTGCTACGTTATGGTATCACCCCCACCCCTCTCCAAATACAGCTAAACAAGTTTATAATGGCTTATCAGGATTATTATATATAGAAGATAGTAAAAAGAATAATTATCCTAGTAATTATGGAAAAAATGATTTGCCTATAATAATCCAAGATAAAACATTTGTATCTAAAAAATTAAATTATTCAAAAACGAAAGACGAAGATGGCACTCAAGGTGATACTGTTCTTGTGAACGGAATAGTAAACCCCAAACTTACAGCAAAAGAAGAGAAAATACGTTTGAGACTTTTAAATGGTTCTAATGCTCGAGATTTAAATCTTAAGCTAAGTAATAATCAAAGTTTTGAGTATATTGCTTCAGATGGCGGTCAATTAAAAAACGCTAAAAAATTAAAAGAAATTAATTTAGCTCCTTCAGAAAGAAAAGAAATAGTAATAGATTTATCTAAAATGAAAGGCGAGAAAATCAGTCTGGTTGATAATGATAAAACTGTAATTTTACCGATTAGTAACAAAGAGAAAAGTTCTAACAAAAGTAATACACCAAAAGTAGGTAAGAAAATAAAATTAGAAGGTATGAATGATCATGTTACCATTAATGGTAATAAATTCGATCCTAACAGAATAGATTTTACACAAAAGTTAAACCAGAAAGAAGTATGGGAAATTGAAAACGTCAAAGATAAAATGGGTGGTATGAAACATCCTTTCCACATCCATGGAACGCAATTTAAAGTTTTATCTGTGGATGGGGAGAAACCTCCAAAAGATATGAGGGGTAAAAAGGATGTTATATCTTTGGAACCTGGACAAAAAGCTAAAATAGAGGTTGTATTTAAAAATACTGGAACATACATGTTTCACTGTCATATACTTGAGCATGAAGATAATGGAATGATGGGTCAAGTAAAAGTAACAAACTAATCAATAGGGAGATTTTAATATGATGAAAAAAGATAAAGACACTAATGACCAAAAAA
>NZ_KV796504.1:0-952 GCF_001809205.1 Staphylococcus sp. HMSC069E10
TAGTGCATACCTTTTTTGTTTATTGATGTGATCAAAAAACATAACAGCAATTCTCTCTCATAAACCTCATATGTTATGATACGTCCGCCCCACTTTGAGAAGCGGCTAAAAAAACCCCTCACTTACGATACGCTTCTGTAAACTGACCCCAATTAGTGGGAATTATATAAAAACACTTTCGTTGAATTCATATTAAAATGAATCATGCGGAGGTGTTTTTTCTATGAAAAGAGTTGCTTATTCAGTAGAAACAAAGTATAAAGCTGTTGAAATGAAATCAGCAGGATTTTCAACAAAAGAAATTATGGAAGAATTAAATATTAGAAATAGAACACAAGTGAAAACTTGGTGGCGATGGTATCAAAATGGGGAAAGTTATAGATTTTCACAACACGTTGGTAAACAATATACCTACGGTAAAGGATTAGAAGAGCTGTCAGAAGTAGAACAATTAAAATTAGAAAATAAGAGAAAAGATATAGAATTGGATATTTTAAAAAAGTACAAGGCATTGGAAAAGAAGTGGTACCAACAGTAGTCATAGATTTAGTGGATCAATTAAAAGGAAACTATTCAATCAAATTGATACTAGAAGTATTAAACATACCTAAATCAACATATTACCGATGGAAAAACAAAACCTATAAAAATGATACTGTAACACAAAAAGTCATTGAATTATGTGAAGCTAACCACTATACCTACGGTTATCGTAAGATTACAGCACTGATTAATCAATGTTATACATCACCAATTAATCATAAAAGAGTACAGAGAATTATGTAGAAGCATCATTTGAACTGCCGAGTTAGACCTAAAAAACGACAAGGATAGGTAAACCGTATTATAAAACAGACAATTTATTACAAAGACAATTTAAAGCGAGTTGTCCCATGGAAGTATTATCAACCGATATTACTTATTTAGGTTCTGTTGCAAAGTTGAATTTATA
>NZ_KV796505.1:0-3155 GCF_001809205.1 Staphylococcus sp. HMSC069E10
TTGTACATTGAAAACTAGATAAGTAAGTAAATAGATTTTACCAAGCAAAACCGAGTGAATAGAGTTTTAAATAAGCTTGAATTCATAAAAAATAATCGCTAGTGTTCGAAAGAACACTCACAGATTAATAACTATATTAGATTAAGTTATTAAGGGCGCACGGTGGATGCCTTGGCACTAGAAGCCGATGAAGGACGTTACTAACGACGATATGCTTTGGGTAGCTGTAAGTAAGCGTTGATCCAGAGATTTCCGAATGGGGGAACCCAACACAAGTTATGTTGTGTTATCGACAAGTGAATTCATAGCTTGTCAGAAGGCAGACCCGGAGAACTGAAACATCTTAGTACCCGGAGGAAGAGAAAGAAAATTCGATTCCCTGAGTAGCGGCGAGCGAAACGGGAAGAGCCCAAACCAATAAGCTTGCTTATTGGGGTTGTAGGACACTCTATACGGAGTTACAAAGGAATATATTAAACGAATCATCTGGAAAGTTGAATCAAAGAAGGTAATAATCCTGTAGTTGAAAATATATTCTCTCTTGAGTGGATCCTGAGTACGACGGAGCACGTGAAATTCCGTCGGAATCTGGGAGGACCATCTCCTAAGGCTAAATACTCTCTAGTGACCGATAGTGAACCAGTACCGTGAGGGAAAGGTGAAAAGTACCCCGGAAGGGGAGTGAAAGAGAACTTGAAACCGTGTGCTTACAAGTAGTCAGAGCCCGTTAATGGGTGATGGCGTGCCTTTTGTAGAATGAACCGGCGAGTTACGATCTGATGCAAGGTTAAGCAGAAAATGTGGAGCCGTAGCGAAAGCGAGTCTGAATAGGGCGTATAGTATTTGGTCGTAGACCCGAAACCAGGTGATCTACCCATGGTCAGGTTGAAGTTCAGGTAACACTGAATGGAGGACCGAACCGACTTACGTTGAAAAGTGAGCGGATGAACTGTGGGTAGCGGAGAAATTCCAATCGAACTTGGAGATAGCTGGTTCTCTCCGAAATAGCTTTAGGGCTAGCCTCAAGTGATGATTATTGGAGGTAGAGCACTGTTTGGACGAGGGGCCCCTCTCGGGTTACCGAATTCAGACAAACTCCGAATGCCAATTAATTTAACTTGGGAGTCAGAACATGGGTGATAAGGTCCGTGTTCGAAAGGGAAACAGCCCAGACCACCAGCTAAGGTCCCAAAATATATGTTAAGTGGAAAAGGATGTGGCGTTGCCCAGACAACTAGGATGTTGGCTTAGAAGCAGCCATCATTTAAAGAGTGCGTAATAGCTCACTAGTCGAGTGACACTGCGCCGAAAATGTACCGGGGCTAAACATATTACCGAAGCTGTGGATTGTCCTTTGGACAATGGTAGGAGAGCGTTCTAAGGGCGTTGAAGCATGATCGCAAGGACATGTGGAGCGCTTAGAAGTGAGAATGCCGGTGTGAGTAGCGAAAGACGGGTGAGAATCCCGTCCACCGATTGACTAAGGTTTCCAGAGGAAGGCTCGTCCGCTCTGGGTTAGTCGGGTCCTAAGCTGAGGCCGACAGGCGTAGGCGATGGATAACAGGTTGATATTCCTGTACCACCTATAATCGTTTTAATCGATGGGGGGACGCAGTAGGATAGGCGAAGCGTACGATTGGATTGTACGTCTAAGCAGTGAGATTGAGTGTTAGGCAAATCCGGCACTCTTAAGATTGAGCTGTGATGGGGAGAGGAAATTGTTTCCTCGAGTCGTTGATTTCACACTGCCGAGAAAAGCCTCTAGATAGAGATTAGGTGCCCGTACCGCAAACCGACACAGGTAGTCAAGATGAGAATTCTAAGGTGAGCGAGCGAACTCTCGTTAAGGAACTCGGCAAAATGACCCCGTAACTTCGGGAGAAGGGGTGCTCTTTAGGGTGCAAGCCCAGAAGAGCCGCAGTGAATAGGCCCAAGCGACTGTTTATCAAAAACACAGGTCTCTGCTAAACCGTAAGGTGATGTATAGGGGCTGACGCCTGCCCGGTGCTGGAAGGTTAAGAGGAGTGGTTAGCTTCTGCGAAGCTACGAATCGAAGCCCCAGTAAACGGCGGCCGTAACTATAACGGTCCTAAGGTAGCGAAATTCCTTGTCGGGTAAGTTCCGACCCGCACGAAAGGCGTAACGATTTGGGCACTGTCTCAACGAGAGACTCGGTGAAATCATAGTACCTGTGAAGATGCAGGTTACCCGCGACAGGACGGAAAGACCCCGTGGAGCTTTACTGTAGCCTGATATTGAAATTCGGCACAGCTTGTACAGGATAGGTAGGAGCCTTTGAAACGTGAGCGCTAGCTTACGTGGAGGCGTTGGTGGGATACTACCCTAGCTGTGTTGGCTTTCTAACCCGCACCACTTATCGTGGTGGGAGACAGTGTCAGGCGGGCAGTTTGACTGGGGCGGTCGCCTCCTAAAAGGTAACGGAGGCGCTCAAAGGTTCCCTCAGAATGGTTGGAAATCATTCATAGAGTGTAAAGGCATAAGGGAGCTTGACTGCGAGACCTACAAGTCGAGCAGGGTCGAAAGACGGACTTAGTGATCCGGTGGTTCCGCATGGAAGGGCCATCGCTCAACGGATAAAAGCTACCCCGGGGATAACAGGCTTATCTCCCCCAAGAGTTCACATCGACGGGGAGGTTTGGCACCTCGATGTCGGCTCATCGCATCCTGGGGCTGTAGTCGGTCCCAAGGGTTGGGCTGTTCGCCCATTAAAGCGGTACGCGAGCTGGGTTCAGAACGTCGTGAGACAGTTCGGTCCCTATCCGTCGTGGGCGTAGGAAATTTGAGAGGAGCTGTCCTTAGTACGAGAGGACCGGGATGGACATACCTCTGGTGTACCAGTTGTCGTGCCAACGGCATAGCTGGGTAGCTATGTATGGACGGGATAAGTGCTGAAAGCATCTAAGCATGAAGCCCCCCTCAAGATGAGATTTCCCAACTTCGGTTATAAGATCCCTCAGAGATGATGAGGTTAATAGGTTCGAGGTGGAAGCGTGGTGACACGTGGAGCTGACGAATACTAATCGATCGAAGACTTAATCAATTTTTTCAAGTTTTGCGACGCAAATCTTTACTTACTATCTAGTTTTGAATGTATAATCATTCATTTGTCTGGTGACAATGGCAAGGAGGTCACA
>NZ_KV796506.1:0-216 GCF_001809205.1 Staphylococcus sp. HMSC069E10
TTCTTCGCCACCATAATGTACGATTTCATCCACTGCTTCTTTTGTGATTTCTTCTGTTGGTGTACCTTTATCCACTATTTCGTTTGTTAATGGATTTTTCGTTGTTGGTGTTGTGATTGTTTTTTCTCCATTTTCACCTTTTTGTACAACTTTCTCTGTACCAGGCGCTAGATCTTTATCAAATTCACGTTTTGTTTCATACGGAATCTCTTCTTT
>NZ_KV796507.1:0-917 GCF_001809205.1 Staphylococcus sp. HMSC069E10
TTTTTCATCTTTAGCAATTGCTTCTTTTTTAGCTTCTTGTATTTCTTGCGCTTGTGGCGATTCGTCTGCTAAGTTATTTGACAACTCATCTTTAATAGCATTTTGTTGTGCTACAATTTCTTCCGCACTATTATGTTCATTATTAATATAATTATTTTCTTTTACTGTAGTTTCAGCTTTAGCTTCTTGTATTTCTTTTGCTAATGGTGATTCATCTGCTAAATGATTTGATGTTTCTGATTGAATTGCTCGACGTTGTGCTGCAAGCTCATCGGAAGAAATACCTGTATTTTTTCTATTTTTTAAGTCTTCAATTTTATGTCTTACATTATCAATTGTTTCTTCTGTTTGTTGTTTAATACTATAATAATTATCTTTAACTTCTTGTTCTTTTGCTTTTAAATCATCAATTTTTTGGTTTGCTTTATTTTTAGTTAAAAGTCCAATAGTTGAGCCAATGATTGCACCGGTAATAAAGCTAACAATAAAACGTTTACGAGACTTAAATCTTGGATCATTATAATAAGTTTTATAATCAATCTCTTGATTAGTATCACTAGCAGCTTGATTTGAGAATTTTGGATGATTATAACTCTCATAGTCATCACGATTATAATGTGGTGTATTAACAAAGTTGTTTTGATCTAGTTGATTTACTCCATGACCGTGTAAGTCATTACTTGAGTTATTTGTTTCAAATGCATCTCTATCGTAATGTTTTGTTGCACTTGTGTGCACATCACCATTAGGTTGATTTACACCACGACCATGTAAGTCATTACCTGAGTTATTTGTTTCAAATGCATCTCTATCGTAATGTTTTGTTGCACTTGTGTACACATCACCATTAGGTTGATTTACGCCATGACCATGTAAGTCATTACCTAAGTTATTTGTTTCAAATGCATCTCTATCGT
>NZ_KV796508.1:0-4027 GCF_001809205.1 Staphylococcus sp. HMSC069E10
TGGGGCATATTCTTGAACCCAACGGTAGACTGTTGAATGATGAACGTTTACACCACGTTCTCTTAATATTTCAGATATATCACGATAACTCAATGCATATCTTAGATAGTAGCCAACGGCTACAGTGATAACATCCTTGTTAAATTGTTTATATCTGAAATAGTTCATACAGAAGACTCCTTTTTGTTAAAATTATACTATAAATTCAACTTTGCAACAGAACCAAGATACATTTGTTATATTATTTTCTGCTCCTTATTAATAATTACAGCAATTAATTTTGGTATTGGTGCTAGTACAACTAACTAGCGTAGTTATTATTAGATAATGTAATAGGAATTTTTCAGTTTTGACAACTTACTTAGGACATCTATGATTAGGCTAGGGCTAAATGTCCTTTGTAAGTACTAAAATAAAGAGTATTCAAAGTTTTGTTAATTATGTTTGTTACTTCAATATTAGTTGCAATTATTTCTTTTATTATACTTTAAATTGGAGGGGTTAAAATGAGATATCCTAATGATATATTAAGATTGGTTAAACAAAGATCTAAGAACTTTGACCTAGAAGGGTTAGTAGAAGGATCAGGTGACAAAGAAGCAAATATTATGTTTATTGGTGAAGCTCCGGGAGTTAATGAAATAAAAACCAATGTACCTTTCTCTGGTAAATCTGGTCTAATATTAAATGAAAAGTTAAATGATGTAGGTTTGAAGAGGGAAAATATTTTTATATCGAGCATTGTAAGAAGTCGTCCTTACAATAGTAAAAATAAAAATAGAAAGCCTAATAAAAAAGAAATATTTGCTCAGGCTCCGCTAATAGATTGGGAAATCAAGAAAGTGGATCCTCGAATTATTGTGACTTTAGGTAAAACCTCATATGAAAGAATTACTGGTTTTTCAAAAAATTTAAGTGACTGTCATGGAAAAAAAATAATAACTAAAATAGTTGTTTTAGATAATAACTATAATAATTATACACGGTCAGAAAAAGAATATGTTGTTTTTCCTTTTTATCATCCTGCTTCAGTATTTTATAATAGTTCTTTAAAAAAAGTTATATTTGAAGATTGGCAAAATTTATTTAGATATATCCAATTTCAAGTATAAATATAATGTATGTAAATCATTTTTATTAAGATAGAATTTGATTTTTAAAATACTAAGAGACTCTTTATTGAATGAACTAATCTTAATTAGTGAGAATGAAAAAAGTAGCAAAATCAATAGAAATTTTAAAAGTAATAAAAATGGAAATTCAGGAGGAATGGAAATGAAATTTATAAGGTTTTTTAGAAAAGTGGTCGAACTATGTGAGATTCCTGATAAAAATGCAAGGTTAGCTAACCAATATACTTTATTAAGTTTATACGACCCATCTTCCAAGGTCGAAATCAATGAGAAGACTTTATGAAATTAGGTGAGAAGCGCAATAATATGTTTTCTTTTCGTTCGGTAGGTTCTTTAATTATTTTAGTAGCTGTAGGAGCCTTCTTATTATGGATAAATTTCCATTTAAGTTTACCGTCACCTGCGGAATGCGTAAGATTATACTTAGCTATGGATGGGCTGGTTGGTTGATATTTATAGGGGCTACTATAGCAATCGCTGTTACTCCTATTCCTATAACAATGCCAGCCTTGGTAGCTGGTTCTCTCTATGGTCTAGTGAAAGGCACCCTGCTTTCTTTCTTTGGAGTACTCCTTGGGTCTTGGGTTGGGTATTGGTTAGCCCGACTTGTGGGACAACGTATTACTCTCCAGCTCCTAGGAAGACATAGCTTTATGGTACAGAAGTACCTTAGTAATGCGGGGTTTTGGACTATGTGTACGGTAAAGTTGATGCCCGGTTTACCGTACTGGCCCGTAAATTATGGCGCTGGGGCTTTAGGCGTAAAACAAGGTACTTTTATTTCTGCTACCTTTTTAGCATCTGCTCCTGGCCAGGTTTCTTTAGTGGCTCTAGGGGTCTTTGCAGTAAAACCTTCAGTATTCCATGGCATAGTATTAATTATTGCGTGGTCTGTAGTATTGGTTTTGACCTGGATTTCTTATCGATATTGGCGTACGGCTTTTTTTGATACACAGAACATAGAGAAGATAAAATAATAGTTTCACTACTTATGATTTTTGAACACAAAGCTTCTCATTCTTGTATGCTCATATAATTAACGTTGAATTGAAAAAATTTTCTAATAAAACAGTGAGTATTTGCGAAGAAATTTTATATAAAAGAATTTCAAGAAAGATCAAAATCACTTAAAAACCAGCAAATACTAGCATTAGAAATTTTAAAAATCAAATATTAGATAATCAATTAAAGGAAAAAAGATAGTTTGAATATTCTTTTGATACATTTACTAACGTAGAGAAAACGTTAATATACAAAAATTAATTTTTTCCAAAAAACCTAGAATACTGAATAATAACAAAGATAGGTGTAACTAATAGAAAGATAAAATAAAGATATGCCTGAATACAAAAGTGAAGATCCCTCAATATAAAAAGGGCGTACTCTATCCAAAATTGGGCACAACCTAAAAAAAGGATTCTAGTTTCGGTTGTTTGATAATTAATCGTAATATAAAAGGCATAAAAAGTTTATAAACTTTTTATGCCTTTTATATGAATTGAATTTTTCATAATCATCGGTTACATAAAATGGTAATTTAAAAATTGTTTAATTATGTTTCGAATTTACTCAAAAGAATTAATAGAAAAGATACACCATAAAAATAAAATTTTAGTTTTTAGCAAAAACTCAACGTTATAAAGCTGTTAGTCCGCCGTCTATTATAAATTCTGAACCCGTAGAATAGCTAGATTCATTTGATAATAAACAAGTTAAATAATAATAAATGAAATAATAGAAACGAGTATTGATGTGATAATCATTACAACAAGAGGTTTAAATGCCCTTTTACGTAAATCTGCTAAATTGACGTTTAAGCCTAATCCTACCATTGCAGTTGTTAATAACCAAGTTGTTATTGTCGAAATATTGTCCATTACATTGCTAGATATAGGGATGATACTACCTAATACATAGCTTCCAAATAAACTCATTAATATAAATCCAATTAAAAACCACGGAAAAGCCACTTTATTCTCTTCAGTATTTGCTGTCTTATTTTTACGTTTGACTATATAAATAAATATAAAAGCAAGTGGCACTAATAAAAATACACGGCCTAATTTAGCTAATAGTCCAATTGCAAGAGCATCATTACCAGCTGGGGCTGCAGCAATAGCAACTTGAGCTAGTTCATGTAAACTCATTCCTGACCAAATACCATAATCATGGGCAGAGAGAGGTAAAATTGGCATTACTATAGTATAAAGAATTGCAAAAACAGTGCCCATTAAAGCTATAATACCAACACCAATAGCTGTATCTTCATCTTTTGATTTTACAATAGGAGCTATAGCTGCAATTGCTGCAGCCCCGCAGACACCAGTTCCTATACCTAATAACAATGAAATATTTTGATCAGCTTTAAATATTTTTGCTAACCAAACAGTAAAAATAATCGCAAATGCTATTATAAATGCATCACGTATAAGTAAACCTAAACCATCTTGAAAAACAGTGTCTATATTTAATTTCAATCCATACAAAATAATGGCTAGTCTTAATAACTTTTGTGAAGAAAAAGTTATACCTGCTCTAAGTATTTCTGGATAACCAAAAAATTGGCGATAAATAACAGCAATGATAATCGCACATGCTAATTGGCCGACATTATTAAAACCTGGTATAAGAGATAAAAGAAAACCTAAAAGCGCGATTAAAAAGGTGAAAGCTATACCTAAAAGCCATAACTGTGATTTTTTTAAATTTTGTTTGTTATTTATTTTTAACGACATGAAATGTCTCCCTTCAATAAAAAATACACCTATTATAACGATAAGTTAAATAAAAAATAGTTATACTATTGATAAGTAAAAACTAATGCCAAACTATTCTGCATAACTTCTTTGGTTCTGTTGCAAAGTAAAAATATAGCTAACCACTAATTTATCATG
>NZ_KV796510.1:0-404 GCF_001809205.1 Staphylococcus sp. HMSC069E10
GGGTCAGAGGTTCGAATCCTCTATGGCTCATACGATTTATTTTAATATGCGGAAGTAGTTCAGTGGTAGAACACCACCTTGCCAAGGTGGGGGTCGCGGGTTCGAATCCCGTCTTCCGCTCCATTATTTTGCCGGGGTGGCGGAACTGGCAGACGCACAGGACTTAAAATCCTGCGGTGAGAGATCACCGTACCGGTTCGATTCCGGTCCTCGGCACCAATTTAAATATAGCGCCCGTAGCTCAACTGGATAGAGCGTTTGACTACGGATCAAGAGGTTATGGGTTCGACTCCTATCGGGCGCGCCATTTAAAATTATCAATTTAATATACGGGAAGTAGCTCAGCTTGGTAGAGCACTTGGTTTGGGACCAAGGGGTCGCAGGTTCGAATCCTGTCTTCCCGA
>NZ_KV796511.1:0-243 GCF_001809205.1 Staphylococcus sp. HMSC069E10
ATCAGCATCTGCATCTGCGTCAGCGTCTGCGTCTGGACCATACTCAATTATTTCATCAATTGGTTCTTTTGTGATTTCTTCTGTTGGTTCACCTTCGCCTACTTTTTCTCCTGTTAATGGATTTTTCGTAGTTGGTGTTGTAATTGTTTTTTCTCCATTTTCACCTTTTTGTACGACTTCTTCTGTACCAGGTGCTAAATCTGGATTAAATTTACGTTTTGTTTCATACGGAATCTCTTCTTT
>NZ_KV796512.1:0-654 GCF_001809205.1 Staphylococcus sp. HMSC069E10
GCGTGTTAACCGCTACACTACGAGACCAAATACGGAGGAAGAGGGATTCGAACCCCCGCGAGCCGTTAAGCTCCTGTCGGTTTTCAAGACCGATCCCTTCAGCCGGACTTGGGTATTCCTCCACATTTTATAGGTAAATTGCTATTAAATTATTAGATGGCGGTCTCGACGGGAATCGAACCCGCGATCTCCTGCGTGACAGGCAGGCGTGTTAACCGCTACACTACGAGACCAAAATAAATTGCGGGAGGCGGATTTGAACCACCGACCTTCGGGTTATGAGCCCGACGAGCTACCGAACTGCTCCATCCCGCGATAATAAAAATGGCGGAGGAAGAGGGATTCGAACCCCCGCGGCCCGTTAAGGCCCTGTCGGTTTTCAAGACCGATCCCTTCAGCCGGACTTGGGTATTCCTCCACAATTATATGGACCTTGCAGGACTCGAACCTGCGACCGAACGGTTATGAGCCGTTAGCTCTAACCAACTGAGCTAAAGGTCCAAATTTTAATTCTACAACTAATAATTAGTGGCGGTGGAGGGGATCGAACCCCCGACCTCACGGGTATGAACCGTACGCTCTAGCCAGCTGAGCTACACCGCCGTTATATAGTTTGTAAATGATTTAAATGGTGGAGACTAGCGGGATCGAACC
>NZ_KV796512.1:754-1350 GCF_001809205.1 Staphylococcus sp. HMSC069E10
GTGCTCTACCAAGCTGAGCTACTTCCCGTAAGAGAACGCGCCCGATAGGAGTCGAACCCATAACCTTTTGATCCGTAGTCAAACGCTCTATCCAATTGAGCTACGGGCGCAAAATAATAATGCCGAGGACCGGAATCGAACCGGTACGGTGATCTCTCACCGCAGGATTTTAAGTCCTGTGCGTCTGCCAGTTCCGCCACCCCGGCAAAATAATGGAGCGGAAGACGGGATTCGAACCCGCGACCCCCACCTTGGCAAGGTGGTGTTCTACCACTGAACTACTTCCGCATATGCGGGTGAAGGGAGTCGAACCCCCACGCCGTAAGGCGCTAGATCCTAAGTCTAGTGCGTCTGCCAATTCCGCCACACCCGCGTATACATGTGAGCCATAGAGGATTCGAACCTCTGACCCTCTGATTAAAAGTCAGATGCTCTACCAACTGAGCTAATGGCTCTTAGATGGTGCCGGCCAGAGGACTTGAACCCCCAACCTACTGATTACAAGTCAGTTGCTCTACCAATTGAGCTAGGCCGGCTATTAAATTGAATGGTGGAGAATGACGGGATCGAACCGCCGACCCTCTGCTTGTAAGGCA
>NZ_KV796513.1:0-29746 GCF_001809205.1 Staphylococcus sp. HMSC069E10
CGACGAGCTACCGAACTGCTCCATCCCGCGCCAATATTATTAGCACTTCAAATGAGTACTTAATTAATATATCATTTAAGCCACTGTAATGTCAACACTTTTTTAAAATAATTTTTACAATACGTTAATTATAAATTTAAATAATTATGAGATAATTATTTTTTAATTAGTGCTTTTTTCAATACTTTATTAGTATATATATTAACACCTATATAGTCAATAAAAATTATAAATTAATTTGTGTAAAAAAACGCTACACTTAAAAAATTTTATTTTATGGGATAATTTGGGTATAAAATCTCATAATTATTATTACTCTTTATATTACTATTTGATACTTTCCCGCTCTAACATTATTGTGTCATATATTTTTGCATTTTTTCTTGTAATTCACTGAAAGAAACAAAGCCTTCTTCTTCTAGGAAGTGCCCTCCTTCTTCAACAATTCGAATTGATCCTCCTAAAGCTTGTAATAACTTTTCAGTTTCTTTATAAGATACATGTTCATCATCTTTTGAAGCGAGACCGTGAAAGTGTTTCACCTTTTTCTTAACTTCATCATAATCAATGGTAATATGATCTAAATTAACAGATTCATCGATGTCTTGAGCATCTTCTTTAAATCCAGCAATACTAAAAAAGCCTTCTATTGGACGTTTTAAATCTAATTGTTCAATAAATTTCAAAGCAGCGATTGAACCATAGCCATGTGTTACAACATACGTATCGGGATGATTGATTTTAATTTGTTGTTTCATAGTTTTTAGCCACATATCTAATTTTTTATTATCCGCTTTATCTAAATTAAACAATTGTACATTATATCCTTCGAGTGCTAAGTTATGTTTTAACCATTGATACCAATGATTTTGTGCATTTCCTATTTGTGAATGAACAATAATTACATCTGTCATTTTTTATTCTCCTTTTCTTCTTAATAATGACTATTTATTTTAAAATAAAGCACTTTAAAGAGACAAATGTAACCTCTAAAAAGTGCCTATTTACTATGCTTTATTTATAACTCGTCTATTAATTCTTCAACAGCATTTTTGCCTTGTTGAATACAATCAGGTAAACCTACCGCTTCAAAAGGTGCACCGGTAATGCGTAACCCGTTATATTGACGTTTTACATGATTTTGTATATTGCGAATTTGAGTCATATGACCGATATGATACTGTGGCATACTTTTTGGTAATCGATTCACTATGGTAAAATCTGGATCACCTTTAAACGTCATCATTTTACTTAAATCTCGACGTGCGATATTTACAATTTCTTCATCAGTATGATCATCTACAACCGTATCGCCAGGTTTTCCTACATACGCACGTAATAATACTTTACCTTTTGGTGTAGTAAACGGCCACTTTTTAGTCGTCCAAGTACATGCAGTAATATCAGTATGACTGGTTCTTGCAATGACAAATCCAGTACCATTATAGGTATTTTCGATATTTTTCTCATCAAATGCAAATACAACCGTTGCAACTGTAGTAGAATCCATAGTATTAAAGTATTTAAATGCTGAATCATGATTAAACCATTTCATAAACGTTTGATGCGGTGTCGTAACAAGTAAACCATCAAACGTCTCCCGACTATTATGTGTAACAATCTCATAATTATCATTATGAATATGAATATCTTCTACTGGTGTATTATATTTGAAGTGTACACCTTTTTGTTCAACATTTTTAGCTAGTGCTTCAATAAATGAACTTAGCCCATGTCTAAATTGTTTGAATTGTCCTTTAGGAGCACCTGGATAAAGCTGACGTTTTCTTGTACGTTCGCGTTTTTCATCTTTCATTCCTTTAATTAAACTACCATATGATTCTTCTTTATACTTGAAATTAGGAAATGTACTCATCAAACTTAATTGATCAATATCTGTTCCATAAATTCCTCCCATAAGGGGCTCAATCAAATTTTCCAGCATTTCGTTTCCTAAACGTTTTCTGAAGAATTCACCAACCGAAATATCATTTTCTATTTTAATAGGCGGAATAACTAAATCTAATCCTGCTCTTAATTTTCCTAAAGGGGAAATTAAACGTGTTTTTAAAAAAGGTTTAATATCTGTTGGAATTCCCATAATTGATCCGCCTGGAATAGGATACAATTGGTTCTTAGCAAAAATGTAGGATTGTCCTGTTTGATTCGTAATTAAATCATCTTCAAGACCTATATCTTTTGCTAAATCTGTCATGATCGTTTTTCGACCTAAGTAGGATTCTGGACCAAGTTCAATAGTATAACCATCGCGTCGATAAGTTTGAATTTTACCTCCAGGTCTTGAAGTTGCTTCAAAAATAGTTACATCTATGTCTTCATTGTAATGTTTAAAATAATATGCACTGGCTAGACCTGTAATGCCAGCACCTATAATTGCAACTTTTTTACTCACAACATGTCCCTTCCTTTTTAAAAAACTGTTTTAATTTCGTCGACAATCGCACCTATAAATAACGGATTTGTATTAGGCATTTCTGGTCGATAGTAATTAGCACCAATGTCATCGCAAACAACTTTACACTCATAATCATTATCGTAAAGTACTTCAAGATGTTCACAAACAAATCCAACTGGTGTATAAATAAAGTTTTTATAATGATGTTCATTGTATAATTCCCTTGTTAAATCTTGTACATCAGGTCCTAACCAAGGCGTACCTGTATTACCCTCTGACTGCCAACCTTGCGCTACATGTTTAATATTTGTAGAAGCTTCTAAACGATCCATAGTATCTTTAATTTCATTAGGATAAGGATCATTATTACGTTCTATTAATCCTTTAGGTAAACTGTGCGCAGACACGATTAAAATTGTTTCATCATGTTCTTCTTCTGGAATTTCAGCTAATGTTTCATTTACTTTATTTGTCCAGTATTCAATAAATTTAGATTGTTGATAATAACGTTCAACATGATGTAGTTGTATACCATATTTATCCGCTTCTTCTTTAGCACGTTTATTATATGCACCTACTGAAAAACTTGAATAATGGGGAGCTAATACGACTGTAACAGCCTCTGTAATACCATCATTATGCATTTTTTCAACTGCTTCTTCAATATAAGGAGAAATATGTTTCAATCCTAAATATAATTTAAATTCTACATCATCATATGTTTTATTAAGTGCATCTGTAAGTGCTTTAGCTTGACGATCTGTCGTGCCTGCAAGTGGAGAAAGCCCACCTATAAATTCATAACGATTTTTTAAATCTTGAAGTTCTTCTTCTGTTGGTCTTTTACCATGTCGTATATCTGTGTAATATGGTTCAATATCACTTTCTTTATATGGCGTACCATATGCCATTACTAATAAACCTACTGTTTTAGTCATTCTTAAAACCTTCCCTTTTAAAAATAAATTTTTATGATTCTAATTTTATTTTTGCGTATAGTCATGAACCAGTTGTGTTACTTTTTTAAGTGTATCTGGTTGAACTTCTGGGAAAACGCCATGACCTAAGTTAAATATATGTTTACCTCTTTGCATTCCTTCATCAAGTATTGCTTTAACTCTTTTTTCTAATACATCCCATGGTGCTAGTAGTAATGAAGGATCTAAATTACCTTGTAATGTTTTATTTACACCTAATTGATCCGCTTTCAAAATAGATGTACGCCAGTCTAAACCTAAAACATCAATTGGCAAATCATTCCATTCATTAATGAGATGACTAGCCCCTACACCAAATAATATAACAGGAATATTATGATGTTCTTTAATTCCACGGACTAAACGATCCATAGATGGTTTTATATAATATCGATAATCCTGTACATTAAGTGCGCCTACCCATGAATCAAAAATTTGAATCAATTCTGCACCTGCTTCAACTTGAGCTGTTACATATTTAATTGAAACGTCTACAAGATGATTCATTAAAGCAAACCAAGTCTCTTCATCGCCATACATCATTGCCTTAGTAAATGTGTAGTTTTTAGAAGGTCCACCTTCAATCATATAAGATGCTAATGTAAAGGGAGCACCCGTAAATCCAATTAAAGGTACATTTAACTTTTCTTCAGTTAGAATTTTAATTGTTTCTAACACATAAGGCACATCTCTTTTAGGATCAATTTGAGTTAATTTTTCCACATCTTTCATAGATTTAATGGGATTGTGGATTACAGGACCTATACCAGATTGAATTTCAACATCTACTCCGATAGGTTTAAGTGGTGTCATAATATCTTTATATAACACAGCTGCATCAGTATTGTAATTATCAACAGGTAGATGTGTTACATATGCACAAAGTTCTGGTTGATGTGTAATATCAAAAAGTGAATACTTTTCTTTTAATTTGCGATATTCTGGTTGTGATCTGCCAGCTTGGCGCATAAACCACACAGGTGTGTGTGAGGTTGATTCCCCTTTAATTGTTTGTAAAATTGTATTATTTTTTTTATGCACCATTTTATCCTCCTAAATTAAAATCATTCTTATTCATAATATCACAACATAAAAGATTTCGCGTTTCTTAAATATTAAATGTCATAAAAATGACAAAGCACGTCTATCTATTCTTTAATTTTAAATTTGTAATTATAAGTGAATTGATTTAAATAAATTATTCACAATTTATTTTCTTATTTAAATTATTTATAATAGCTAGTCTTATCATTTAATCGTATAATATACATAAATAAAGGAGGTATGGCTTATGAAAATATATACAACTTATGGAACTTATGACTATTTAAATCAAATTCGTTTAAATCATCCTGAAAATCATCTGTTTATTTATTCAACTAATGATTCTTCAGTCATTATTGAAGAATCCGAAGATAAATCTATACTTAAACACCCTACTACTTATGAAGTTGTTAATGAAATCAATGAGCTTAATCATCAACATTTCTATTCAGCTATCTTCATTCCAAGTTCAGAAGATCATGTCAATCAACTAGAAAAACGTCTTTCGAATTTGAATTTAGATTTCAGTCAATTTGCTGGTTTTAAAAGCTATCGTTTCTTACGACCTGAAGAAGGTACTACTTATAAAATTTACTTTGGCTTCGCTAATCGTCAAACATACGAAGATTTTAAATCATCTGATATGTTTAATGATTATTTTTCTAAAGAAGCATTAAGACATTATTTTGGCTCAAGCAGTCAACATTCAAGTTATTTTGAAAGATATTTATATCCTATTAATGATTAACATAAAAAGAGGAAGCTTAAGTATGTGTTTAATACATCTTAAGTTCCCTCTTTTTTTAATCTCTTAATAAAGTTTCCTGATATTGCAATTTTTTAATCGTACTTCTAATCGTTAACCATCCTACAATAAAGAATACAATTGCAAAAAAGAAGTATTTTATATAAAAGATGATAAAAATGATTGCGAAAATAATACCTATCATAATCATAAGGCGATATAAGAATTTTTCATATCCTTTGATCACTTCACTATCTGATACAGGCCAAACCTGAGGCCATAGTCCATACGCTTGCTGCGTATAAAACTGAGACATTTGCAATAAAATAATATACATAAATAAACTACCAATAATAATAGAAACAAGTGGATGAGACAGCCAAATCATAAGTACAAGTGCAATGACAACAAGTCGAAGAATAATACTTAATGCATCTTTTCCTCTTACAAAACTTCTCACAAATAAATAAAGATACATATTGTGCGAATTAAAACGACGTCCTTTGGGTGTGGGTAAAAGAAAATCTAAATATTTGCGTCTTGCTGCATTTTCTTTTAAATGCTTAACATCTGTAAACATATTTACAAATTTATAATAATTTGTATGATGTCTTTCTTCTACTGAAATCAACTGTTCCCATGGAAATAACGTAAGACTCTTAAATTTAGGTATAAGGTACGCCATGCCAAAGAAAATTATTGTTAATAAAATGGCAAAATATAATTGTTTCCCTAAAATTAGATAATACGTTATAAAATTAAGTGAAAATATTAAGACATTTAATATCCATTGAGACAATCTCGCACGATACCATTGCCATTTTAAGCGTAGTCCTAAAATAGGATGAATAAGCGCTAAAACACTCATCACGATATAAGATACAACTAATTGTTGATTAAGCTTATAAAACAATGGAAATAATACAATTAATAACACTATTTGTAATATTATACGGTTAAAATAACTATATCTTAGGCCTAATTTTATATAATCTTCCATATTCTTCTCAAAAGGAAGCAAAAATAACTTGTCAGCATCTTTTAAAAATGTTCGAAATGGAAAGATTGAAGTTAAAGCAATTACAATACTTGCTAAGAATGCATAATCTATATTTTTAGGAATATGTTGTAACCATTGACCATAACCTAATATGAAGGCTCCTAATAAAATAACTAAGAATACAGTAAAGTGACCATTAAAAATAAATTTATTATAATAATGTTTTTCTTTTTTTATTGCGTCATAACGTTGTTTAAATAATGCTATGGCTTCATTATTCATGTCGTTTGACCACCTTGCGTAACATGGATATAAATATCATCAAGAGTTTGATCTTTAAGACCCGTTTGTTCTCGTAGTTCCTCTAAATTTCCAAAAGCAACCACTTTTCCTTTATCTAAAATAATGAATCGATCACAATATCTTTCAGCAGTTGCAAGAATATGGGTACTCATTAGTACTGTACGCCCTTCATTTTTCTTTTCAACCATCAAATCAAGCATGGATTGTATACCTAATGGATCCAAACCAAGAAATGGTTCATCAATAATATAAAGTTCAGGATCGACAATAAATGCGCATATAATCATTACTTTTTGTTTCATTCCTTTTGAAAAATGGCTAGGAAAAACATTAAGTTCATTTTCAAGTCTAAATGTTTTTAGTAGAGGACGCGCACGTTTCATTGCTTCTTCCTTACTTATTTGATAAGCCATAGCAGTCATGGCTATATGTTCTTCTAATGTTAATTCTTCATAAATGACTGGTGATTCAGGAATATATGATAGTTTACGACGGTAGATTTCGATATCATCATTAATATTGGTATCTGAAATAGAAAGTGTTCCTTCCATTGGCGTTAATAATCCAAGCATGTGCTTAATGGTCGTACTTTTTCCAGCGCCATTGAGACCAATTAATCCTACTATTTCACCTTTTTTTAATTCAAAATTTATATTTTCAATAACAGGACGTTTACCATATCCTCCTGTTAAATGTTCAACTTTAACTGTCATAAGGCACCTCCATGAGTTATATTGTACCAAAATCATTATATAACTACTAAGGTTTGCTATAACTCATTAGCGAATTTTTAAAATAACAATGTTATAATAATGAGTAAAAATAGGTTAAAGGAGTGCATTTAATTATGTCAGAAACTGTTTTTGGTAAAATTCTTACTGGTGAAATTCCAAGCTATAAGGTTTATGAGAACGATTATGTTTATGCATTTTTAGATATTTCTCAAGTTACTAAAGGACACACACTTTTAATTCCGAAGAAAGCTTCTCCTAATATTTTTGAAACTGATGAAGAAACAATGAAACACATTGGAGCTGCTATTCCAAAAGTAGCAAATGCCATTAAAAAAGCATTTCAACCTGATGGATTAAACATTATTCAAAATAATGGTGAATATGCTGATCAGTCAGTATTTCATTTGCATTTCCATTTCCTACCTCGATATAAAAATGATATCGATGGTTTTGGTTATCAATGGGAAACTCATGAAAATGAAATTAGCGATGAACAGAAAAAAGATATTGCTGAACAAATTAAAGCTCAATTTGAATAATTCTGCATATTGAATATCATTTATGGGTAATATAAAATGAAATCAATATGTCAATGTAATAATTATAGTAAGTAGCTTAAGTCAATCGTTACTTACTTCATAAAATGATATGATTTATTCTATAATCGACATAATAGTGAGGAGAATAAAAAATGAAAGTTACACGTGTATTATTTGGTATCGGTGTGGGACTTGCTTCTGGTATTGCTGTATCATGGATGAATCGTGATCAACAAAGATATAATGCTAATGCCTCTGGACAAAAAGTTCCTACTGGTGCTCGCTCAGAATTAGAACGAGAAATCGAAACAATTAAACGTAGTTTCTATAATATTATTGATTATAGTAAGCAAGTGAAAAATGACGGTGTACAACAAGGTAGCGACATTGCTAACGAATTTAAGACTTTAATCGGAGATTTTAAATCTGATATCAATCCTAATATTGAAAAATTAAAATCTCATATTGAAAATCTTCAAAATCGTGGCGAAGAAATTAGTAATACATTTTCAGAAGATAAGAATAATAACAAATAGAACTCTAACATTGAGCTCAATTTGGCTATGAAGAAATTTATATTAATAGATTTCTTTATGGCTTTTTTTATAAATATACAATCTAATATAAAAACATTGCTCTATATTACAATAGCTATTAAAAATTGTCTTGACGATAACTCAAGTTAGTTAGATAATACCTATCGTATATTAAACGACCTATTTTCGAGGTGGAGTTATGTTTTTATGTAAACGTCATATAGATATCCATGCGCGATTTGGTGTTCCAAGAATTGCGTTTTTAAGTATTGTAACAACTATTATTGCGTTTTTAGTTAGTTATGAGATTATGTATTATTTTGTAAAAACGCCTTTATCAGATAAATACTTTTTACTTCTAATATTATTTATCATTCTTATGTACCCTATTCACAAAACAATACATTTATTCTTCTTTTTACCTTATATTCATGCGTTTAGATGGCACAAGTTAAATAAGAAAAAATGGCTTCCTTATTTTAATACGTATGTGAATACGCCTGTCCGCAAGTTTTATTTTTGCATTAATCTTATTTTGCCATTTTTAATAATTACAAGCATTTTAATTTTCCTAACTTATCATTTTCCAAGTTATGGACATTATTTTATGTTCTTATTTGCCTTAAATCTTGGTTTATCAGTTATGGATTTTTTATATTTAAAAATTATTCTTTTTTCAAAAGAAGGACAATTTGTTGAAGAACACCAAACAGGCATTAATTTACTGACAAAAGTGCCATTCCATTCAAAGTTCTAATATATAAAGAAGGGTAATTATAAACGTATTCACTCAAAATTAAAATACAGTCTACTGGTTATTTTGAATATATTAAAAAGTCTATGATATTGAATGATATCGTAGACTTTTTTTAAATTATTTTTCATCTAATACTTTAGTTGTAAATCACCTTTTATTAATTGGTGGAATAATTATATTATGTTATAGTAACTTTGTTAACATACAAAAAGGAGCTATCAACTATGAAAATTATGAATAAACTCATTGTCCCTGTTACAGCAGGTGTTTTATTACTTGGAGGATGTAGTTCTGATTCTACAGATTCTAAAGATAATACATTAATTTCTTCAAAAGCTGGTAATGTAACCGTTAAAGATGTTATGGATAAAATTGGTAAAGATCAAATTGCTAGCACATCATTTAGTATTGAGTTAAATAAAATATTAGCTGATAAATATAAAGACAAAGTAGATACTAAGCGTATCGATGATGATATTAAAAAAGAAGAAAAACAATATGGTGGTAAAGATCAATTTGAAAGTATGCTAAAACAACAGGGTATGACCCTTGATGATTACAAAGAACAGAAAAGACTATCTGCTTACCAAAAACAATTACTTAATGATAAAGTTAAAGTGTCTGACAAAGAAATAAAAGATGATACTAAGAAAGCATCACACATTTTAATTAAAGTTAAATCTGATAGTGATAAAGAAGGTTTATCAGATAAAAAAGCAAAAGCAAAAGCTGAAAAAATTCAAAAAGAAGTTGAAAAAAATCCAAATAAATTTGATGACATTGCCAAAAAAGAATCAATGGATTCTGCTTCAGCTAAAAAAGGCGGGTCATTAGGTTATGTTATTAAAGGACAAATGGTCGATAAATTTGATAAAGCTTTATTTAAACTAAAAGAAGGTCAAATTTCTGACATTGTTAAAACAGAATACGGCTATCACATTATCAAAGCTGATAAAGAAGATGACTTTAATAAACAAAAATCTCAATTAAAAACAAAAATTATTGAACAAAAAGTTCAAAAAAATCCAAAACTATTGACAAATGCTTATAAAGACTTATTGAAAGAATACAACGTAGATTATAAAGATAGCGATATTAAAAAATCTGTAGAAGATACTATACTTAATCCAGAAAAATTAAAAGAACAACAAAGTAGTAGTGCTTCATCAGGATTATCTTCATAATTTTCATAAATCAAAAAGGTCGGAACAATATGTTCCGACCTTTTTTCGTCTATTAATATTAATCTAATTTCTCTGGATTATAAAATTGACGGTTATCCATACCAAAGATTCTTTCAGTAAATTGTCCTTTTTCAGTTTTCTTAAATGCTTTATCGAACATATTCATTTTTGCATCAATATTGTCAATAAAGAATAAAATTTCTGCTTCTTTTAGATGTGGCAATTTAGGAGAACCAAACTCCATTTTTCCATGGTGTGCTAAAATCATATGTCGCAATAACATGACTTCTTCACTATCAATACCAAGTTCTTTTGCCGCCTCAGCAACTTCATCACTTGCTATTGAAATATGTCCAAGCAAATTACCTTCTACCGTATACGTTGTTGCAACTGGTCCACTTAATTCTCTTACTTTACCAATATCGTGTAAAATAATCGCGCTATATAACAAACTTCTATTTAATAATGGGTAGATATCACACAATGATTTTGCAATTTTTAACATCGTTAATACATGATAGCTTAATCCTCCTGCAAAGTTATGATGATGAGAACTTGCTGCAGGATAAGTAAAGAATTTATCTTGATATTTTTTTAATAAATGACGTGTAATACGTTGTAAATGTGCATTTTCAATTTCTAAGATAAAATGTGATAACTCATCTTGAATTTCGTTAGGTGAAAGTGGCGCACCATCTACAAAGTCTTGAGTTTTCACTCCATCTTCTGCTGTTGCTAATCGAAATTGATTGACTTTCATTTGTTTACGGCCACGATAGTTAATAACATCCCCTTTTACCCATACAATTATTTCTGGTTTAAGGATTTTCATATCATCTTTTGTGACAGTCCATAGTTTAGCTTCAATATCTCCACTTTTATCTTGAAGATATAATGTCATATAGTCTTTACCTTGTGCTGTTACACCTTGTGTCGCTCTGTGGATTAAGAAAAAATTCTCCACCGAATCACCAGGATTTAATTTTTCTACGTTTCTCATCGTTTCCCGCCTTCCTCTTTTTTATTTAATATCAGCATTTCTCGAGAAGGAATCGTAGTATCTTTTGTACAAGTAAAGTACAATACTTGATGTTCTTGAGATAATTCTCTTAAATAGTTTAACATCATTGATTTTCTTTGTTTATCAAAATGTACGAATGCATCATCAATGATAATTGGGAATGGATAATATGGTTTCAACACCTTAATTAAACTAAGTCTCAATGAAATATATAGCAACTCTTTCGTTGATTGACTTAATTCAAGTGGATGATACATTTGTCCATTTCGATGTTTAACTTTAATTGAATCATTTTCATAAGTAATTAGATTATATTTACCATCAGTTAATGTTTTGAAAATATTAATGGCTTCATCTATCACATATGGTAGTCGTTTATCTTTAATTTGTTTAATGTGCTCATTAATTAGTGTCTCAAGATAACTTAAGCTCGCCCAATCTTTAGCAATATCATTCATTCTATTTTTTAAATTATAATATTGATGACGCAATTGAGATAGTGTTTTATCTGTTTCCATTTGATTAATACGTGCAGAAAGTTCACTCACTTCAGTTTGTTTCTCCAAATATTTATCATTATAATCATCAACTTGTTGAGCTAACATTTGATCTTCTTCTTCTAATTGAGCAGTTGTTTTTTCACTTAAAACAGAACTATCTTCATAAGAGAATTCGTGATTACTCAAATAAGTAGATAAATCATTGAATCGTGATAGTTGTTGTTGATAACGTTGATAAGCTTCGTAATGTTGATAATACTGCTCTTCATTTTGAACTTCAATATATTTAAACAACTCGTTTATAGTCGTTTTATTTTCATCCAAACGACTTTCTAACTGTTTTAATTCTTTACTTAATAGGGTTAATTGATTTTGCAATTGAGATTTCTTTTCTTTTTTACTTTCATACTGAGAAATCCAACCTTTCAAATCATTAAATAATGAAATTTTATTAAACTCGTCGAAACTATCTTTAGTAACATCTTGAGCATGCTCATAGAAGTTAATTAAATTTTGATTTAACTCTATGTTCTCTAATAATAATTTATTAAGTTGTTTATCATTAACTTTAAGTTGATTCATTGTTTTCAAACTATCTACTAAACGTTCATCTGACATTTTATCAGATACTTTAATGTCTTGTTTGATTTCAGAAATATCCTGTGCTAATGCATCAATTGAAGACTGAATATCTGATAAAATCGAATGTTGATGATTAAGTTTATTAGAAAGTACTGATTTAGTATTATTAGCATTATTCCAACGTTCACGCAATTGGTACTGATCATCTAGATTAAAATCTAAATCGTATTTATCTTCGAGTGCTTTAAGTTGTTGTTCTAAATCACTAATTTCCTCACTAATTGTTTCACTATAATCAATATCTTTATTTTTACTAAAGAATAAACCTACTAAAAATATCACAGTGAGAATTGCAAAAATAATACTAAAAGTGATACTAGTTGTAATAAATGCAAAAATAGTCAAACCAGCACTCATCAAAGCCAAAATGATAAAGCTGATTTTCAACCATTGATATTGCTTTTGTTTTCTTTCTTTTTCTGATTCAAAGGAAGCTTTTAATTTTGAGTATAAACTTTCTTTTTCATGTAATTCTATTTTTTGCTGATTATATTCTTTTTTCTTTTCAAGTGCTGTTTCAGAAACTAGTTCACTTTCTAATAACTTAATTTCCTTTTCAATTTCCTTTTTTTCAATATTATGCTCACCAATCATACGTTCAACTTGTTGCTTTTGATTTAATTGGTGATTATGATTTTTAATTTTTTCACTTATATAATCTTTCATTGTTTCAGAAGTATCCGCTTCATGATAAACTTCATTCCAACCGATATCATCTTTTAATGTTTGCTGAGAACGTTCGAAAGTTTCTATTTCCTTTTTTAAAGCCTTAGCTTTTAATTCAGATTGCTTGATATCACTCTCTTGTTGATAAAGATGATACATATCACTCACAGTTCTATCATCAGGCATCTGAATTAAATTAAATTCATTTTCTAGTTGTCTTATCTTCTCATCCCTTAATCCTATATCTCGATCAAGTGATTGTTTATATTTTAATGCAGTTTCATATCGTTCAATACCTTGCTCTGGGAATTTCAACGGTTCGATATTTAAATGATGCTCAAGCGATTTCCATTCTTGCGCATGAGCATGAAGTCCTAACTGCTTTTGCTTATTTTCATGCATTTTTGATAATTGCTTAAGATTTTCTTTTAAATGAGAAAGATGGCGTTCTGATTTATCTTTTTCATCTATAAGACGTTGATATTCGTCTAATTTGGTTTCTTCATCTCTTATTTGTGCTTCTAATTGTTTTAGTTCTTCAATTTGTTGATTTAGAATTGGGTTCTTTCCAGCTTTTTTATAAAGCGTAGTTTTTTTCTGATTAACAATTTGCCCCATAGATGTAAATTCAGAAGATCCTAAAGCACCAGCTTCTAATAAATAGCTTTGTAATTGTTGTTCATCTAAATTTCGATGTATATCTTGTAAACCAAGTACATTAAATGAAAATATTCCTTGATATGTCTTTTTTGAAATATAGTTTAATTTCTTCTTAAGCCATGCTTCATCTCTTATCAATCCATTTTCTAAATAAACTTTTACGTCACCTTGAGCACTACCTTTTACACGCTCAACTTCAATTTCTGATTTGTCATCTAAAATAAGCGTTAGCTTGCCCCCATACTGATTTCCCAATCTAGGTTCTAAACGCGGTTCTTTTTCTTTCTTTGTGGGAAAACCAAATAAAATTGAATGAATAAATGATTGTATGGTTGATTTACCTGCTTCATTTTCCCCATAAATTTCGGTAAAAGTCTGATTTAATTCAATCTTACGTTGTACGAATTGACCATAACCGTATATTTCAAGTGATTTAATAATCAATTTCTTCACCTCTCATATCTGCTTTCAATATTTTCTCAGCTCGATGAATGAGTTTTGCCTTATTGAAAGTGGTGTAGTCTTCTAAATATTTTGAAGCTCTTGGATTTAAATATAAATCTGTCATTGCCTCTTCAAACACTTTGTCATCGTTTATGAGTTCATTAGAAAATTCATTTATAAGAGGTGTTTCTTCATTCTGTATATAATTAAGAATCATATCTTCAATGACAATAAAATCATGTTCATTTTCTTCATATTCACTAATCATTTCTCTTATTTGAAGAATATCTTGTGTTGATAAAATTTTGTCATTATCTATATTAATCGTCAATCTATAAAATGCTTTACCTTGTTCACGAACTTGTTTCTTAAACTTTTGAATTTCCTCATAGATACCTTGTTTTGAAATTTTATCAGTCTTAATTGTAGCTTCTTCAAAACGTATAAACTGAGTTGGGATAAAAGTTGTTTCAAGATGTAGATGATCCCCTTCTACAAGCAAACAACCTTTAGTTCCTAATTCACCAAAGTGACGACCTTGAATGTTACCTGAATAGTGAATAGGCGGCATATCACTTAGTTCTTGACGTTGATGAATGTGACCGAGTGCCCAATAATGATACAGTTTATGATTAAGATCTTCTAACATAAATTCAGTATAACGCTGTTTTATGTTAGATTTACTATAAGTTCCATGAAGCATTCCTATATGTATACCATTACTTCCTTGACTAGATGGATATTCATCAATTTTATTTTCATAACTTGTATTGTTTTGATAACTAAAACCATGAATATAAATTTGTTCTCCAGCTTTGGTAATCGCTTGATAGGTTTCAACACGATTTGAAAATACTGATACATTATTAGGCCAATTATCTGTAATTCTAGTTGTTAAAGGATCATGATTCCCATGACATATGTATACAAATATTTGTTCTTTTTCTAGACGTTTAAATTGCTCTTTTAAAAAAATTTCAGCACGTAATGTGCGATTTTCACTATCAAATAAATCTCCTACAATTAACATAAAATCAACATCTTCTTTTAATGCTACATCTACAATTTTTTTAAAGCTCTCATAGGCACTTTTTTGTACATCTTCGAAAATACTTGTCGATAATTGTTGTTTAGATTTAAAAGGGCTATCAAGATGCAAATCTGCACAGTGAATAAATTTAACCATTAATTTAAGCTCCTTAATTGTTTGATAAGGTATCTTTATGTATTACTATATTTTACCATATCTTATGAATATGGGTCGATGAACTTTGACATAAAAAAACTACGCGATTTTATGAAAAAATCGCGTAGTGTCCATTACTTAAATTATTAATTAGTCAACGTAAATTTCGTCTAAAGGTTTTACAATAATTTGATTAATTTCTTGGAAAACTTGACTCATTTTTTGTTCTGCTTGCATTAATTGTGAAATATTTTCATCTTTTTCAATAGCTTGAGCTTGTTCTTGAGCTTTAGCTAATTCTTCTTCAGGAATTTCTTGACCTTGCATTTGTTTTTGTTGGAAATTCATTTGAGTTTCACGGAACTCATCGAATAATTTTTTAGATTCTTCATTTTCTTTAACTTTAGCAAAAGCATCTTTAATAGCTTTGTATTCATCACTATCTCTTAATGCTTGTTCTAGTTGATTTGCATAATCATATAAATTTACTGCCATTTTAAATTGCACTCCTTCGTGTAATAATGATGTTTTGACAACTCTTTAATACCATAACATATTATGATTAGTTATACAAAAATTGCGATTAAACCTTGGAAAAGACCAATCATACCACCTAAAATAAATCCTAATAAGGTAATTAATTTTAATTCTTTATTAGCAATTTCAATAATCAACTTTTCAATGTAATCTAAATCAAATGTATTGATTTGATCTTCTACTAGTTTACGTAGATTAATTTTTTGCATTATCGTTGAGAGATGTTTGGATGCTTGACTAATAATAAGTTGTGTAACTTTATCTGATAACGTTGTCTCTAAATATTGCATTAATCTTGGTGATAGTTGATTAAGTGGTTTATCTATTTTTTCATTTAAATTTAAATATGAAGTAATAAGTAATGTAACTGAGTCTGATAGTTTTGAAAATTGAGCCTCATCAATGATTTTCTTAAGTGATTGTCGTTTCAGCGTCTCATATTCATTATCAATCACTTGGTTTACAATACGTTTTGCTTTAGGATGATTGGTTAAACGAATCAATTCATGTTGGATTCTATCTGCAATACTTTCTTTTGTCATAAACATTTGTAGTAATCCAACGATTTTACCTTTTTCATTAAAAAATGTATCGAGCATGTCATAAATATCACGAGCGCCTTTATCAGATGACAGATAAACACGAGCTCTTTCGCATAATAAATCTCCTAATGGCTCGACTTTCTTATCAATCATTCGCTTAGTTTCTTTTGGTAGTAACTTAATCACTTCTTCATTTCGATGTTCATTATAAAAAGCTAATAGCTTTTGTGAAATTGTATCTTCTAATTTCTCATTGACTAAGTAATCTATTTTAACATCAAACTTCTCAGCAAAGTAACGAATTGTAGCTTGATCACTTTTTAATTTCGCTATTTGCTCCTTAACTAATTCATTAATTGTTTCTTTAGTTTTCGTTTCATTTAGTTTGTTGTGAATCAAAGTTTCTGTAATGAGATGTTCTTCAATCACTTGCCCTATCTTTGTAGCTATTTCATCTCTTCTTTTAGGTATTAAACCAGGTGTAAATGGAATTCGCATATTAAATATATAATGAGCTTTATAGGGATGAAACAACATTCTAATAGCTATAACATTCGTGACACCACCAATGATTGCTCCTATTACTATCATAAAGATGACTACTAATACTGCTTGCATTTAAATAACTCCTTAATTTTTATATAAGCAATAGCAAAATTATACCATGACAAATGTAAACTGCATAACTTAATAGTTCAACGTACATTTATATTTACAAATTTTTGAAATAAAAAAATAATGAATTCATCGCAAAATTACAGTGAATTCATTATTAATTGAAAATAGTGATTCAGTTGAAGGTCAACTCTTCTATCACTATATCTTATTTATATTAAAATTAAACGTGCATTAATTCTTCTTTAGCATTTCTATTAAAGTAAGTTTCTGCTTCTCTTAATTTAGATGTTCCAAAAATAGGTTGTTTTTCAGGATTAAGCACTCTGTAGATATTACTTACTTTATTACTTTGTAAAATAAATCCATTACGCGTTTCCATTGTATTCCAATAAATATCACTTGTTGTAGAATGATTAGGATATGCACAATGGTTTCTTGAAATTGTTTGTACAATTTCTAATGGATCGCAACCAAATGTGTTATTTAAAACATCTGAATCTCTAAATAAAGCACAAATTGATACACAAGTTGTCCAATTTGGTAATACACGTTCTTTTTCGATTTGAACAAGTGTTTTTTTAGAAAGACCTATTGTTTGTGCCATAGTATCTTGTGTGTATCCTGCTTCAATACGCACCATTTTAAATTTTGTTTGAATTAAATCTGTAAAACTCTGTCTATCCATTACTCTTCTCTACCTTTCTAATAGGAGTTATTTTATCCGGACGCAAGAAATTGCAATAATACACATTTCTTGAAACACAAATTACATCTTAATATATTTTCAATAAAATGAAAAGAGAAATTTTTGTTTTTACGTATAATTTTATAAATGGCAAAATTATCAAAATAATTAAACTAATAAAACAAGTCATTTGTCTATCATTATCATATTTTAAAATTACCGTTTTTATTTTTAATAGATCTATTCAATTTATATTAATTTATTTTCAATAGCATATATAGCAGCTTGTGTTCGATCTGAAACTTGTAATTTATTAAATATATGACTGACATGTGTTTTAACTGTTTTCTCAGATACAAATAAACTTTTTGCAATGTCTTTATTTGTCTTACCTTTCACCATCTCTTTTAATACTTCCATCTCTCTTTTAGATAATTTATTATTAAAGTGTGGTTTTTCATGCATTGCATCAATTACATTTTTAGCTTTTGGATGTATTATTTTCTCATTATTTAATACTTTAGTAATAGTAGCAATCAGCTTTTGTGGTTCAACATCTTTAATTTCATAACCATCAGCACCTTCATTAATGGCAGACATAACATATTCATCATCCACATAACTTGTAAGCACTAACACTTTTATGTATGGGTAATATTTTTTTATATAATGCGTCACTTCGATACCATTCATTTTAGGCATAACTAAATCTAATAATACTAAATCAGGCATATTATTCTCATTTAAATATTTAATAAATGCGTCACCATCAGAAAAACTTGCTTGTATATCTAAACCCTCAACTGTTGAAATTAGAAATTCTAGTCCTTGTCTAACAATGTGATGATCATCGATTAAAACGATACTTGCCAAATTTATCACCTACTTTAAATTGGAATATTAAGATAAATAGTTGTCCCCATTTGTTTATCTGATTGTATGTTAAATTCTCCGTCTAAACTATGAATACGTTGCTTGATATTTTTTAGACCATGCGTCGTTTGATTTAAGTCATCACTCACATTAAATCCTTTTCCATCATCATAAATTTTAATATATAATTGATGTTCATTTTGTTGCATGTTAATAGATACTTGATTCGTTTGTGCATGTTTCTTCGTATTATTTAAAGCTTCTTGAAGCATTCGGTACACATTTTCTTCAACTAAATTGGATAATTTAATCAATCCTCTTACTTCGATGTTTAATTTTAAATCTAACATATTCGCATAATGTTGAATCGCATTCACTAACCCATGTTCTAAACCAATTGGCTTAAGTTGCCAAATTAACGCACGCATTTCATTTACTGCGTTTTGACTTGTATCTTCAATCATCTTAAATGCTTTTTTAGCTGTTTTATCCTCTGTGATATCATGTGCAGCATGAGCTGTTAGTTTTAATGAAAAAAGCATTTGGTTAACTGAATCATGTAAATCACGCGCTAGTCGATTTCGTTCACTTATTCGTGCTGCTTCTTTTTCTTGGTCTGTTAAGTATATACGTTTAATTGCAGAACCTATTTGTAAAGCTACTGATTCTAGTAACTCTAAATCGTCTTGACTATATACTACAGTATGAGGTGTCGCGACATTTAATAATCCATACTGTTCATCTCCTGATCTAAGTGGTACTGTCGCATGATGCGTAATAAGATAATCATCTTTTTCACTTTCTTGATTAGCTAAATTGATTCTTGAACAATTTATAATATTAGATGCTTTTGTTAAATTTTTATGATGATAAGCATTGACACACCAACACGTACCATTATTTAAATACTTACAATTATTATTTTTTAATGAATGAGGTAAATCAGTGCTAGCTACAAGTTCTTGTTCACCTTTTTTATTGATTAAAAAAATCCAACCTGTTGTAAAACTGCTACCATTGATTAAATAATCTAATACTTTATTCATCATATTATATAATTCAGTTTCTTCATTAAGATATTCTGCAATTTCTTTTAATAATGCTAAACGTGTCGGTTTTTCCATATTTTCGCCCCATTTTGTTATTTTGCGTTTATTATTATATCGTTTATTTTTAAAATTTAAAAATAGACTAATGAAAACAATTATAATTATCATTGTAAATTATGATATGATTAAACAGAATATTATAGGAGGATATTATGAAATTCAATGTACCTGAAACTTTCAATAATTATACGTTACGTGAAATTTTTCAAAAGTTAAAACTACCAAAAAAAGACTTACACCAATTAAATATGTCTAAAGATATCACGATTAATCAACAACCTAGTAAATTGACAGATAAAGTTGTCACAAATGATGTTGTTTATATTCCTATCCCTGAAGAAAAAAGTAATTATTTACCAAGTTATCGTTACGCACAGATTACATATGAAGATAACGATTTAGCTATTGTAATGAAACCTAAAGGGGTTAAAACTCATCCAAATGATTTAAAAGAAAGCAATACACTAATGAACCATGTTATCTATACTATGGATAGCGACTACGTTGAACCGATTCATCGTCTAGACCAAGAAACTGTGGGATTATTAATTGTTGCTAAAAATCCTTTAATGAAAAAAATACTAGATAGAATGCTTGAAGAGAATCAAATTACACGTATTTATCGTGCCAATGTAAAAGCATTACTACCTCTAAAACCACAAACAATTGATATGCCAATCGGTAAAGATAAATTTCATCCCAATAAGCGTCGTATTTCTAATACCGGACAACGAGCTATCACTCATATCTTAACATCAAAAATGATTAAAGAAGGCATTTGTCAATTGGAAATAAAATTAGATACAGGACGTACCCATCAAATACGTGTACATTTAGCAGAAATTGGTCATCCTGTCATAGGTGATCCATTATATGGAGATGCTACCTTACGTCAATTAGAATTGAATAGTTATAAGATTGAATTCACTCACCCACTTACTCAAGAATTGATTTCTGTAAGTTTAGATGATGAATAAATTTTTAAAATGCTCCTTTTAGATAACGCAGATCAAAGCATTATCTTTAAAAGGAGCATTTCAATTGATAATGTTATTTTAATGAGGATCGACCATATCTTCTGGTTTAATCCATTCCTCGAATTGTTCTTCTGTAACGTAGCCAGAATTAATTGCTGATTCTTTAAGTGTTAAACCTTCATTATGAGCTTTTTTAGCTATTTGAGCTGCTTTTTCATATCCAATATGAGGATTTAGTGCAGTTACAAGCATTAATGATTGATTTAAATAATGATTGATATTTTCTTCAATTGGTTCAATACCTATAGCACAATTTTTGTTAAATGTTTCCATTCCATCAGCTAATAAGTAAATAGATTGCAATGTATTATGAAGAATCACAGGTTTAAATACATTAAGTTCAAAATTACCTTGAGAACTCGCTATACCTACTGTCGTATCATTTCCTATCACTTGTACTGCAACCATTGTTAGCATTTCACATTGTGTTGGATTAACTTTACCTGGCATAATTGATGAACCTGGTTCATTTTCTGGAATTGAGATTTCCGCAAGTCCGGCTCTAGGTCCTGAAGCAAGCCATCTTATATCATTTGCTATTTTCATTAAGTCTGCTGCCAATGCTTTTAGTGTTCCATGAAGTTGCACCACTTCATCATGTGAGGTTAAAGCATGAAATTTATTTTCAGATGAAACAAATGCATAGCCTGTATGTTCTGAGATATATTTAGCTACTTTATCTCCAAATTCTGGATGTGCATTAATTCCTGTTCCAACTGCTGTTCCACCAATAGCTAAATTTAAAATATGTTGTTTAGATTCAGCTAATAATTGTTCACATTTATCTAGCATATAACGCCATCCACTAATTTCTTGTCCTAATCGAATTGGAGTAGCATCTTGTAAGTGAGTTCTACCAATTTTAATAATTGATTGATATTGGTTTTCTTTTTCTTTAAATGTGTCTCGTAAATGTTTTAAAGCAGGTTCTAATTTCGTTTCAATTTCATGGTATAAAGCAACATGCATAGCTGTAGGGAATGTATCATTCGAACTTTGAGATTTATTAACATCATCATTGGGATGAATCGATTCATCGCTATTATGTTCTTTTAAGTACTCATTAGCTACATAACTTACGACTTCATTCACATTCATATTACTTTGAGTACCGCTTCCCGTTTGCCATACAACTAAAGGAAAATGACCATCAAGTTCTCCTTTTAAAATTAAATCACAAGCATAAATGATAGCATCTTTCTTAGTATCACTTAATTTTCCTAATTCATGATTAGCAAGCGCGGCACCTCTTTTTAACTGAGCAAAACCATAAATCACCTCAATAGGCATATGTTCTTTACCTACTGGAAAGTTACGCTTACTTCTTTCAGTTTGTGCGCCCCAATATTTATCAGATGGTACTTCAATTTCACCAAACGTATCATGTTCAATTCTTACAGACATTCAATAATCCCCCTTATTTATGATTTAGTAATAGTATATCATTAATAAAATTAATGTAGCAATTCGAATATAAAGCGGTTTCATTTATAAAAAATAAAACACATGAAGTTGTATTACTTCACGTGTTTAAGAATAAATCTTATTCATATTTATATTTTACTGCTTTTACAACTGAAATAGCACTTATTATATACAAAATAGCGCTTATGACAAGCGTAACAGGACTTATCTTTACTAACATACCTAAAACCCCACCTAAACTTCGATAAAAATCATTAAGTGTATATGCCAAGATTCCTGTTACAATTAATATACATATAACACTAATCATAATTCCTTTTTGATTACTCTTAATGAATGGATGAGCAGTTGCATTATCTATTAAATCCTTTGATAAATTCAATTGTAATTGAATCACTTTAAATAACACTGGTAGATAGAGTGCTCCTAGAGCAATGGGAAAACCTTTAATAGAAATTAAACTAACAATGATTGTAATAATTGTTAAAGGTAGCCAATACTTATGTAACATATTTTTATCTCCTTCATTTTCATTAAAATATATTGTATCATAAGTTGTATTTCATAAAAAAAGCATTTTAATTAATCTATCGAAACAATTAATTAAAATGCTAAAATATATTAATTTAAATCTGAACGCGCTTCTGAATCATGTGTTTGATTATATTTATCTTCATCATTTTCTTCAGAAATCTGTTCCATTTCTTTTCCTAATGCTTCTAAATCATCCATATTTTGAACCATTGCATTTTCGTCTTCATGATAATTACGTTTACTATCTTTACTCATAAAAATAACCTCACAATAAAATTAAATATTATGCAAATCTCGCTGTGAAGTATTCTTTAACGTCTTCCGGTAATCCATCAGCAGCAGCTCTGTCTAAAACAACTGTTACCATACGATGTACTTTTAAATCAGCAGGTAAAAAGTTTGATTTACCATTTTCTTCATATAATCGTTTGATAACTTCACTTTTTTCAGCACCAGTTACAACTAAGATAATTTCGCGTGCCTTCATCAAACCTTGACGAATATTAACATCTAAATGTCCAGAGTTATCAATTGAAACAACTTGTAAAGTAAGTTTTCCTTTATTTTCTTTTGTTTTAATTATATCATTGATTAATGATTCAGCATCATCATCAAGACTAATAGAATATACTTGCTCAGAAGGTACACCTAAAGCTTCATAGAACGAATGATTATCGTCATAGTCAAGAATATTAATTTGACTAAAATCTACAGCGTTACGATCAACTGATTTTTTTAATTCATCTAATACAGGTGCAGAATCCTTGTTTAAATGGAAACCAGCAATGGTAGTTGGGTTATTGTTAAATTGTTTTCTAATAATATCTCCAGCATAGTCTGCTGCATGTTGTTTATCTTCGAATACTTTAAAATTCATTGCCATAATAATTACACTCCTCTAAATGTAAAGTTCAACTAAAATAATTCATTTATTTACTAAATTACCCTATTTAAGGGGATATCAAACTATTTTAAAATTTTTATAATAATTCATTAATAAATATAACATTTTTTATTCTATTATAGTAATTAATTTTAAATTCTACTTTAATCCTGGGAAGTTTTGTTGTCGTAATGCTTCATAAATCAATAAAGCAGCAGTATTAGATAAATTTAAAGAACGAATATGATCACTCATAGGAATTCTTAAAGCAGTATCTGCATACTTCTCTTTTACCCAATCTGGTAAACCTGTAGTTTCTCTACCAAAGATAAAATAATTTTCTACTTCAGTATTTGAAAAATCAAAATCACTATAAGTTTGTTTACCAAATTTAGTAAGTAAATAATATTTACCATTTGTCACTTCGAAAAATGATTCAATGTTTTCATGATAAGTGATATTAACATGTTCCCAATAATCTAATCCAGCTCGTTTTAGCATCTTGTCATCTGTACTAAAGCCTAATGGTTTAATTAAATGCAAGTGTGTATTGGTACCTGCGCATGTACGTGCAATATTCCCAGTGTTTGCAGGTATTTCTGGTTGGAATAACACAATATGGTTTGTCATTTTTATTTCCTCATTTCTAGTCCTTTTCTCATTTCAACTTGAACTTCTTCAATCTCATTATCAAAATGCTCATAAATAAATGTTCTTGCATCATCGCCTAGTATTTGGCCAATAGCCCAATATGCTGTTCCTCTTATCATGGGTCTTGGATCATTCAATGCCACTTCCTTTAATTCAGGAATAGCCGTTTCTTCACCAAAATGTGCAAGTGCAATAATTGCATTCCGCTGTATAGGTTTCTTACCTCTCCATGCTCCTGCCAAATGACCATAAGTATTTTTAAATTCTTTATTACTCATTTGTAACAATGGAACTAAACGTGGCTTTAATATTTCTGGTTCTAAAATAATATCTTCGTGAGTTGTATTAATGCCTCTATTTTTCGGACAAACTTGTTGACAAGTATCACAACCATAAAGACGATTACCAATTTTATATCGATACTCATCTTTTAAATATCCTTTAGTTTGAGTTAAAAAGCTGATACATTTTTGAGAATTCAGTTGACCATTCCCTACTAAAGCACCCGTTGGACATCTATCTACACAAATTGTACAATCTCCACAACTGTCTAATATAGGATCATCCGGTTCAAAAGGAATACTAACTAACATTTCTCCTAAATATGTCCAAGTTCCTAGTTTTGGATTAATAACAAATCCATTTCTACCAACGAATCCTAATCCTGCTCTTTCAGCTACAGCGCGATCTGAAAGTACTCCAGTGTCAACCATGCTTTTTATTTCGACATCAGGAACCTTAGATTGAATAAATTCACTTAATTTGTCTAATCTTTTTTTCATAATTGAATGATAATCTTGACCCCAAGAGGCTCTCGCAAACATTCCTCTTCTATCGCCTTTTACACTTTTTGGCGCTCCCTTTAGCTTATTTGGATAACCAACAGCAATAGCTATAATAGAACGCGCTGTGGGTAAAGATAATTTAGGTTCTGTTCGTAACGCAATATCTGATTCTTCAAAACCTGATGCATAACCTTTTTCATGATAATCTACTAACTTTTGTTTCAGTTCATCGAAAGGATCAGCAGTAGTAAAACCAATACTATCTATACCAATGGAATACGCATAGTCAATGATTTCCTGTTTAAGTTGATGGTTCATCAACACTCTTGCCTCCTATAAAAAAGTCCATAGAACATTTTAACATAATCTTAATTTTTTATGATATTAAATATTTTTATAAATAAAAAAGAATCTGAGATATACTTTAAAGTATCTCAGATTCTTTAACTTTGAGAATGTTATAAAGAAAGTCTATATTTATAATTCAGAATAAATTCTATCTTCTTTTCTTAATTAACTTTTATTACTTTTTAGATATAAAACCTTATAAATGTTTTATCAGTCTTCATATACAACATGCTATAATACTTTCGCCAAAAAGTTTTTAGTTCTTTCATGTTTGGGATGATTAAATAATTGATCAGGTATTTCACTTTCAACGACATATCCATCTGCCATAAATATTACTTTATCACCAACATCTTTAGCAAAACCCATTTCATGAGTTACAACCACCATTGTCATACCCTCTTTAGCTAAATCTTTCATAACTTTAAGTACTTCATAAACAACTTCAGGATCAAGTGCTGATGTTGGCTCATCAAATAATATGACATCAGGATGCATAGCTAAAGCTCTTGCTATTGCTACCCTTTGTTTTTGTCCGCCAGAGAGTTGAGAAGGATATGCGTTAGCTTTCTCTTCAAGTCCTACTTTTTTTAGAAGTGCTTTACCTTCAATTTCTAGTTTTTTTAAATCAACTTTTTTTAACAACTTAGGTGCTAAAATGACATTTTCTAATACTGTTTTGTGAGGAAATAAATTGAAATTTTGAAATACCATTCCCATTTTTTGACGTAATTCACTTAAATTTATATTTTTATGTGTTAATTCTTTTCCTTCAAAAATCACTTTTCCATTTGATGGTGTTTCTAATAAATTCATACATCTTAATAATGTACTTTTACCACTTCCTGATGGTCCTATAATTGCTACAACTTCTCCTTTATTAATTTCTAAATTTATATCTTTGAGTACTTCATTTTTATTAAATGATTTATTTAAATTTTGAACTTTAATCACTGGCTTTCATTCTCCCTTCGATTAAACTCATACCTCTAGATAATGTAAATGTTAAAACAAAGTACATTATCGCAGCGATAATTAACGGTGTAAAAGGATCAAATGAAATACCTTGTACAACCTGAGCGTTAAACATAATTTCTCCTACTCCTATAGTAGAAACAATAGATGATTCTTTAATTAGTGTTACAAATTCATTACCTAACGCTGGTAAAATATTTTTAATTGCTTGGGGTAAAATGATATATCTCATTGTTTTAGAATAATTTAATCCTAAACATTGCGCTGCCTCTGTTTGCCCTTTATCAACAGCATTAATTCCAGCTCTAAATATTTCTGCAATATAAGCAGAAGAATTAATAACTAGTGCGATAGTACCACATACTAATGCTGAAACGTCTAAACCTAGAACAGCTGTCGTTCCAAAGAAAACTAAAAATACTTGAACTAACATCGGTGTTCCTCTTAAAAATTCTATGTAAATAGAGGCAATCCATGAAAGCAATTTAAACTTACTCAATTTAGCTAAAGCAATTAAAGCTCCTAATACTGCTCCTAATACTACACCAATCATTGATATTAAAATTGTATTTTTAAGTCCTTTGATAAAAAATGCACCATACTTATCAAAAAAGCTACTATCGTCTTGCATATCTTTAGAAGCTTTGTCCATGTATTTGCTAATTAAATGTTGGTCATTGACTTCCTTAATAGATTTATTGACATTCGCTAAAAGAATAGGTGAATTTTTTGGCACAGCTATGACATTATCTTTCTTTTCTTCATTAAAATTCACATTAGCTATCATTAAGCTGTTATTTTGTTTTACATATGCTTCAGCAACAGGTTTTTCTATTACCAACCCTTCTACCTTATTACTTTTAACTGCAAGAATAGCATCTGGTAGACGATTTAATGAACTAATGTCTGCATTCTCTATTTCTTGTTGCGCAATTTTTTCTTGTTCAGTCCCTTTTTGTGCTGCAACTTTTTTATTAGAAAAGTCTTTTAATGTATGAAATTTATTTTTATCGCTTTTTCTAATAAGCATTACATTGCCCGTTTTAGTATAAGAATCTGAGAAATCAACTTCTTTCTTTCTTTCTGGTGTTGAAGTCATACCAGAAATAATAACATCAATTTTTCCCGTTTTTAATGCACCGAGTAAACTATCAAATTGCATATTCACAATTTTTAATTTTAAGTGATTATCTTTAGCAATTTTTTTAGCTAAATCGATATCTATACCTGCGTATTCACTCTTACCTTTTACAGTCTTTTCAAATTCAAATGGTGCATAATCAGCTGATAATCCTGCTCTTAATTCCCCACTTTCCTTAATTTTTTCCCATTTTGCATCTTGATCAGCGTGAGCCATAGGTTCTATATTTATAAAGGTCAAACTAATTAAGATTGCTATGATCATTGTTTTAAAAATATATTTCATATAGCAACCTCCTATAACTTTTTAATTATTATACACAATAAAGTATTAATATGCAATAAAAAATTCGAATAAAAAAAGCATCTACATTACTATAGATGCTTAAATACCTTTAAAATAATATTATTGGTGAGTGATTTCAAATCTATAAATATTATCATTATATGATGGTATAAACTTTTTGCATAATTCATGAATAATAAAAGCACAAATGAATGGAACAATAAAATAACCTAATGCTAATAGAAGAATATTAAATGTTGAATCACCCGGCATTCTATTAAACGCATTAATTGGACCAACTAATCCTGTATAACCAAATCCAGCTGATAATGGTGTTCCTTTTATTCCAATGAAGTATGTTAACAAACCGGAAATAATACCATTAATGGTTAATGGTATTGCAATGATTAAATGTTTTAAATAAACAGGAATCATCATCTTCGCAGCGCCAATAAACAAAACTAAATTGACACCAACTGAATTGACACGTAAAGAACCAAAGAAAAAAGTAACGCATGCAGCAACAATTCCCATGTTAGCAGCACCACTACCTAACCCATTTAAACTAATAGCTGTAGCAATAGCAACTAGAGAAATTGGCGTAACCATTAGTAGTGAAAATGTCACACTTATTAAGATAGACATAATTAAAGGATTAAATTCAGTAAATGAATTAATCACATGTCCTAAACTTTTTGTGATAATTTGTATATATGGCAAAGTCGTTAATCCAATTAATCCGCTGACTACTGGAATAAATACAGGTAAAATAATCATTTCTAAAGAACCAAATTTTCCTTGTAATAATAAATATAAAGCACATGCGATAATAATAACTAAAATTACGTTTATAATATCGCCAATTCCTTTTAATGCAATACCATTGGCATTCATTTGTATAGCTCCAGAGCCCAACATTGCTGATATACCTATCATACTAGCACCCGCACCACTAAATTTGAATTGATGTGCTGCCAATATTCCAATAATAAATGCCATAAATGATTGAATAATTGTCACTAATTGAAAAACAAGCTCTAATATTGGATGTTGATCTTTAAATAATTTTAGTAGTTCTCCTAAAAGTGCATTTGGAAGTAATGCAATAACTACTCCTGCACCAACTGCATTAAGAATATTACTAAAAAAATATTTTAAGTTTATTCTAGTTCTACTCATAATAGCCTCCATTTTTAAATATTAGCTATATAATATTATATTATCTCATTTTATACAATATAAAATAAGTAGTTAAAAAAATATCAAATAAAAAAGGATTAAGTAGAGTGTTCTACTTAATCCTTTTAAATCCATTACATACCGGCGGTCGGGGTCGAACCGACACTCCAATAAAGGAACGGGATTTTGAGTCCCGCGCGTCTGCCAATTCCGCCACGCCGGCTTAATATATATAAATAAAAAACTTCCCTATGGAAGCAATTATGGAGCGGAAGATAGGACTTGCACCTATACCTTGTTCCGGGAAGGAACATATTCTAAAAGTTGAAATACTCCCGCATTGTATCAAATTATGGAGCGGAAGATAGGACTTACACCTATATCTCATTCCGGGAAGGAATGTGTTCTAAAATTGAACTACTCCCGCATAGCACATGGAGGCGGCAACCGGATTTGAACCGGTGATAAAGGTTTTGCAGACCTCTGCCTTACCACTTGGCTATGCCGCCAAAAAAACTGGGCTAGCTGGATTCGAACCAGCGCGTGACGGAGTCAAAGTCCGTTGCCTTACCGCTTGGCTATAGCCCATTAATAATAAAGGGCGGTTGATGGGAATCGAACCCACGAGTGTCGGAACCACAATCCGATGCGTTAACCACTTCGCCACAACCGCCATGGCAGGGACAGTAGGAATCGAACCCACATCAAAGGTTTTGGAGACCTCTATTCTACCGTTGAACTATGTCCCTATTTATGATGGTGGAGGGGGGCAGATTCGAACTGCC